>CAYIHC010000120.1:0-3522 GCA_964363105.1 Candidatus Woesearchaeota archaeon
TTTTGTCTTACCTTTAACATCTTGATTATAAACAAAATCCAAATCCTCGCTTAATCTGTAAAATCCTAAATAACATTTATTCAGGCAAGTTCCGCCCTTGAAAACAAAGTCTTTTATTTTCTTTTCACTTATTTTGTGCAGTATCTTTGTCAAATGATAATCTTTCTCTAACAACTTAGACGAAAAACCTGTTGCAGCACTTATTCTTCTCAACTCATCTAAATTAATCTCAGTTGCCATTTTTTCTCCAATAATTTAGTTCTTGTTTTTTTAACAGTAGTATAATAATTCAGAGCCTTCCTCTCTTTTAATAAATTAAACAACTTGCTGCTTCCAGTTAACACCCCAACTAGCTTTATTATCTTAATGCTATTGTACTTTACAGCATAATCAATCAGTTTGTTTTTATTGTAATTTGAATTTCTTATTTTATCTATAACTTCACTCAGACCACCGAGATACTCAGGATATTCTAGAGCATCGATTATTGTCCTTTCCTTGTCAGAATAGGGATATTTATCTTTGGTAATTCCGAACAACTTATCTTTTTTTACTTTAAAGAATTTAAATTTATAATGCAAAATCTCTTTATCAAAAGAATATTTTGTATTAAACACAAACAGCTTATTTGGAATCTGCTCAGTAAGTCCATGCAGGTTGAAAGCATTGAACAATCCAATGTAATAATCTTTAGATTCTAACAAATAGTCATTAAGTTCTAAATTATCGATACCTATATTTTTATCAACAGAGCTAACAGGAATTACAATATAAAATCCTTTTTTAAAAAAAACAATTCTCTTTTTCAGCAACATTGATTTAATTAGATATTGGGGGTTCTTTGATATTTTGTAGTTAGAGATTAAACTAATTAACTCTTCTCGTTTAATTATTTTATACTTTTTATATTCCAAAATACTTTGTAACTTTCCTTGATTGGGAGTTAATCCTAAATCCTTTGTTTTTTCCATTTTTAATAAGTCCCTATTTACTACCTTATCAGAAACAAGAAAAAGGAGTTTTTAAAGATTTCTATTCATCAAATTCATTTATTCTTCACGTTTTATAGGAGATTTACCTATAAATCATGTAAAATAGCCCCTGTCCTTCCTTCAAAATCCCTTGAATTCCTTGTGGGGGTTGTTTCTGGTGCTCTATTTCTTCCTTTTAGTCCAATTACCCCAATTGTTCTGAATTCTCCCGAAACATCTTCAATAACCTCTCTGCTTTTCTTTTTTCCTTATTTCTTTGTTTCATCACAAACTTCTCCATTATTGCCCTGGTTTCTTCATCTGAACATCTTATACCTAATCCAAGATCATACTTTAAATCAGCATATTCAAGTATAGATTCCATGGGTTGCTTGCCTTTGCACCATTCAACAAATTCCTTTAAGGGCATAGTAGGAAAGCCTCTTCTTATCTCTGAACTAAATTCCTCTATCGGTGTAAGCATAATTAAGGGTCTTTGTTTTCTCATTTTCTTTAATTCCTCATTAGTCCCTGTTACATAAGCAATCTTATTTGCCCTAAGCCATCGTTTAAACATATGTAGATCATCTTTGTGCACATCTACATAATAAATATTATCAAGATACTCTATATCTATAAAATTTCCTTCTGCCCAATGTACTGCGGCAGTTCCTCTGGAAACCCTTACTCTTAATGATGTTATACCCATAATATTCCAGAATACTGCAATCTTTTCTTTGACTTTTTCTTTATCTATTGTTCTCATTTTTTTGTTCCTGCGACTGTCCTGTCGCGTCTGAATCTTGTTCTTTTTGTTTTCCTTCTGCCCCCGGGTTTATACTCTTTGGCTCGATTATCTCAAACCTTATACTTTCAACTTGGCCAGGATCATTCTTATCTATTATCTTCTTTTTTCCATACTTCTCGAGCAGTTCTGTAAAAGATTTCTCTAACTGAATCATCACACTTCCTGCCTTAAGCTTCTCTTCAGTTGTCCCTTCGTTCAATATCTTTCTTATCTCATTCTGCAATTTCTGGTCTGCAAAGTAAAATTCTGTAAAAACCTCATCTACTTTATTCTTATCAAGAGTTGTATAAATATGCCTCAAATCCTTACTTATCTGTTGCTGTGAAACCTGATACCTTCCCCCCAATATTCGCTGAATCGGCAGTCTCCATAACCCAATTTCTCTGATAAGCTTTCTTAAGTCATCTTTTCTATCGCTAGCACACAACCTTCCCACAACCTCGGGATCTTTGTCTGTTGATCCTGATTTCATTTTAATCACTCGGCTCTAACTTTTTATCCAGCTTTTTAATTAGTTTATTTAGTCTCTTTACTCCGCTTCCTAGGAGTTTAACACTCTCAACGTGAGATTTCAAATGAACAGCATAGTTGTTGAGGTTCTCTGCATTCTGTGTTACAGCCTTCATCATGATCTGAGGAGTGTAATTCTCAGTTGCCTTTAACCCATTAAAGTAATTTTGAACCTTTGTGTTGTCATCTACTGCAGTTACTGGATGCACTGTTTCAGCCTCGTTAAGATTGTAAGAGTTATCTATCACAAACCAGAGCCCATCTTCAGAATAAACCTTTAGCTTCTTTTCCTCTCGATTATACTGCTCAGCCAGAGCATTTTTAACAAGAGCGTAATGCTGTCTGGAAACCTTAAAACAATATTTCTTATTTACTCTAAAATTAGCCCCTAAAAGCGTTTCCAATCTTCCTACAAGCTCAAATAAATCATGAATTGCATATCTCCTTGCATCTTTCGCAGTTTTAGCCAGATAGCTTGATCTCTCAAAAATTATTATTGACTTGTTTGTCAGCCAAACTTTTCTCTCTCCAAGAATAATTTCCTGACCCTTTCCAAGCAAATGGTTCAATTCCTTAAATTCAATACTTTTCTTTTTAAGAATCTCCTCTCTTTTATCCCAATTTCTTAACTTAGGAATCTTCAACTTAAACTGAAAGGCATGACCTCTAACAGAATCTGGCTTAATATTGACAGGTTGATATTTAGTTATTCGGATTGTTTCTTTTACTTTTTCTTCGTTAAATTCTCCGCAAATTTCCCAAACCCCATAACCTATTTTTTTAATGCACTCAGAACGTTTCAGCGATGATAAATAATAATTGAGTTTTTGCTTTGAAATATTAAACCGCTTACAAATCTCAGAAGGCCTAGCTCCTTCTTTTATTTGATTATAGATAGTCAAGTAAAAGCTTTTACTTTCCTGATTTTTTACCTCTTCAAAATTTAGGTTAATTTCATCCTTCAGATTCTTCTCTTGCTTCATCTTCCTGCTCCATGTATTTAATTAACAAACAAGCTATCAATTCGCTGATATTTTTATTTGAGTTTATGCAATGTTTCTGAACCTTTTCATTCAGGTCCTTCTCTAACGAAATTGATCGAATTATCATTTTTATATTATGGGATATAATAAGTCCTATAATAAACTATATAAACTTTACGATTAAAGGACAAAATAAGTCCCAAAACCAAAATGTTTATAAAGTCCTAGAATCTAAAGAGTGTATGAAAAA
>CAYIHC010000121.1:0-3496 GCA_964363105.1 Candidatus Woesearchaeota archaeon
TTCCTGCTATAGTTCCGATTCAATAGCCACTCTTCAAATGTCTTAAGCAGCTTATTATTCTCTTCCTGAATTTTCTCGTATTTTTCCATGCTTTACTATCCATTTCCTTCCTTCATTACTATCTCCAAAATATCTTTATTTAAAACTTTAAAAGCCTTTTCTATTAATTTTAAGACTATTCTTAGCCACTAATCCTACTTTCAATAGAGGTAAATAAAATCTACAATAACAATAAATCAATTTATTCCCATAATTTAAATAGTAAAAACATTTTCAAATTCTTCTTCAGAAACAATATCCTCTAATCTAACCTGATCATTTTGTCTCCTTAATTTACCAATCGTATCTCTTCCAATAATATCTACCAATACCTGATTTAAACTATCTTCCCCATTAAGCTCATATCTAGCTAATCTTTCTAAAACCGACCATAAGCCCATAGGGTTTACCCTTCCCTTAGTATCCTCTGATGTTTCCCTTTTGCCATCAACACGTCGCTTAAAGGGTATAAGATTTACATTAACAGTCCTATATTTCCATCCAATCTCTCTAGGGCTAAGAAAATTTATATTACCAATAAAATATTCAAAAAAGTAATTAACCTCCTTCCATTTGATTTCACCCTTAAATAATTTGCCTTTCTTAGTATATCTTTTTACATTAAAGACTAATAATAACCTAACAACATTATTTAAAATAGAATTGCCACTTTCATAACCTGCTAAAAAATTTGGATTAGATCCAATTCTGTTAAGCAGAGAAAGTCCGCTCTCAAGAACACGAACTCTTAATTTACCGCTTCTTCTGCAATAGGTATATTCATCAATTTCTAATTCACTTAAAGGCTTATCACTTCTCATAGCAAGAGTTTCTATCAATTTAGAATAAGTTTCTCTATCTCTTTTGTTAAGCTCGTCAGTATACTTATTTGATTCCTCATCTAATACCAAAGCAACATCACTAACAAACTTTGGAGATTTAAAAAATTTAGGTTTAACAGAACGTAGATCAGAAGTATAATATATTTCCATCACTAAAAACAAAAATTAAGTCTTTTAAATGTTGTGAACAATCTACAACATCTTCAATCTGCCAGTTACTTTATCAATCTTATCTCCTTCTTCAGGTCCAATCCCTAAACAAGTAATTTCAGCCTTACTAAACTCTGTTAATCCTGCATCTTTTATTAAAGCTGTTTTCAAACATTCTTTTTTAGCTAAAGTTTCAAATTTTTTTAATTCTTCCAAATTTTCAACTTTTAAAACAACCTTTTTCATCCCTTCTTTTCTCCATTCTTCAACAATTTTTTTATCAGATTTCATTAAAGCATCAACAGAAGCATGGCTCACTTGAACAGCTAATTTACCTTTACTCATCCTTAAATCCTCTCTTACTAAGATAACCTGTTTAAATTCTTTCATGCTCTATAGTGTTTACTAGCCTCATTGTGTAACTTACTAAAAACTTCCTTGCATACTAAATTTATATCCCAATCATCAGCACTTGCACTTAAATCAGTTTTAGGTATTGGTAAATGCAGATGTAAACTATATTTAACTCTTTTCCCATCTTTATCGTATTTTTTAATTCTTATATTTATTTCGTCATTGGTTTTTAGAAATCTCCCAAAATGTTTTTCAAATTTTTCACAGTGATCTACACATAAACTTTCAAAATAATCTTTTTCATCAGTTTCTAAATCATTTAATCCAATAAATTTTACTTTCATTTTAAGCCTCCTTTTAATTTAAGTATTCTGTTTTACTTCATTTATTATTGTATCTTTAATCTCTGTTGCATTAAAGTTTTTAACAGATTCATTAACAGTATTAATAATTACATCTTTTCCATTATCAACAACAAAACCAGTTAATTTTTTTAAACCAGCTTTAGTCTGATCAGTAAAAAAATACAAACCTAATATTACCAACAACAATAAAACAATTATAATTTTACCCATTTTAATCTCCTAATCCTATTAATCTTAAGCTTTTTTCCACATCATTAACAATATACTCTTTTATAGAAGCTAAAAAGCTTTTTTCATCATATTCTTGATCAAGAACATAAGCAGCAACCTTTCTAAATGATTTACTTAAAGAACCATTTGGCTTAAACAATACCATTGGCTTATATTGAGCCAAGCCTTTCATGATTTTTATATCAAATGGTAAAGTTCCGACTATTGGTGCATCAGCAACACTTTCAATCTCTCCCTTTGTTAGCTCGTAACTCTTTCCTAAGACTTTATTTAATATAATCCCGTTTATAGGTGTTCCATTTTTCTTTGCTAATTTAACAGCATTCATAGTGCACAATAAAGTTGGATGATCTGGTGTTGAAATTACCAATAATTCATCAGCAGCCATTATCACAGCCAGCATTTCATCATTTAAAGCAGGACTAGAATCAAGTAAAACAACATCATAATGATCTTTTACATCTTTTACAATTTCTTTTAATTTTAAATAATCAACTTTTAAATTCTCTATGCTCGCAGGCATTATATGAAAACCATAAGCATGCTCGTAAATCGAATCAGTTACTTTATTTTTTCCCTGTAGAACCGTATGCAAATTCTTTTTAGCGCCTATAACTCCTAAATGAGCCCCTAAATTTGGAGCATTGAAATTAGCATCTATTAATAATACCTTTTTCTTAAAATCATTTGCCAAAGAAGCCCCTAAATTACTAACTAAAGTAGTTTTACCAACCCCTCCTTTTATTGAAATAACACCTAAAACCTTTCCCATTGATTAAACAAAAGAATATCTCTCTATTAAAAGATTTTGCTTTATTTGACGCTATTTTGTAACATAATAGACTCTTTGTTAGCAATTAACAAATAAGCCAATTTTATACTTTTTAGTTAATAAAAAACAAATAGATGTTTATTAACAAAGAGGCAGTATTTAACCTATCTTGTTAAATAAAAACATTTATAAACATAGGTTTATTTACATTAAAAATGGCATCAGAAAGATTATCAGAGATAGCAGCTTATCAAAAGAAATTAAAAAGACTGTTGAGTGATAATGTTGTAGATATTATCCTCTTCGGATCTTTTGTTAAAGGGGGATTTAGTAAAGATATTGATATAGCCCTTATGGTTAAAGATAAGTTAAATATAGAGGATATAAAAAAAGAAATTAACGAAATAATAAAAGAAGAAAAAGATATACAAATAATAGATTTAGATTCAATTTACTCTCCTATTTGGCTCACATTAATAAAAGAAGGTTTTAGTGTTAAGAAAAATAAATTCTTTTTTGAGCTATACAAAATTGAGCCTGTAGTTCTGTATAAATATTCTCTTGAAAAATTAACAAATGTTCAGAAAGTCCAGTTTGAGAGAGGCATAAAACAGATATTGGGTGATAAAGGGACTTATTTGACAAGATCTGTTGTAGTTGTTCCAATCGACTTAAAAAACAGGTTTATGGATTTCCTAAAAACATGGGATATTTATTACGAGTGTAAAGAATATGAGCTTTTA
>CAYIHC010000122.1:0-3475 GCA_964363105.1 Candidatus Woesearchaeota archaeon
AGAATGCTATGAAATTACCCACTATTTTATGAGGCATTTCTCCAAGTTCTTTTCTGAGTGTATTAGAAACATCCCTTGCTTCTTTTGATAATTGTTTTAATTCATTAAAATCGATAGGCATAATTTTTTATTTTAAATTAAGGTTAATAATTAAATCTTTTAATACTTTATTTATTATCGTATTTATTGAATCACTATTATCTAATAAATAAACCGTTGGAAAATTCATTTCATCTTTCAAAATTTCACTTACTGATAGTAAATTTTTAAATTTACTATCAGTAACATTATGAACATTATGTGGTTTTCTTGTATCTGGATTTTTTAACTGCTTTCTGTATTTTTTTATGTCAGTAACTAATATATGGAAATGTATAGCTCTATGATCCAAATAGCGAGTTAATAATTGAACACCTTCAATAATACAAGAAACTCCTCCAGCATCATATTTTCTAATCATGGCATTAGTCGCCTTACTTATAATTAAAGATTGTTTACGTATTTCTTTTTCACTAAGGGGAGAAAAGTAATTGTTCATCTTTGTAAAATTTTTATTTTTAGGTTGCATAGCAATTAATGTTTTTACAATTGCTCCCAAACTAACACGTTGTTTTATTTCTAAAATATTAGATAAATAAAAAGCCAGTGTGGTTTTACCTACACCATTTATACCAGAAATAACAATAAGTAATGGTTTTTTGTGACTTCTTATATGTTTTTTGATTTTATTAGCTAATTTATAGTTAATTTTTTCCATATACTTTTTTGAAAAGTTCTTCAACTTTTTTCACCTGTTTATTTAATTCAAAATCTTTTTCGATCATATAATAGGCATTACTAATCAGACGATCTCTTAACTTTTTGTTCTCATGAAGTAATTTTATTGATGAAGCAATCTGTTCTGGATTTTTAATCGCTACCAATAATCCTGTTTTGTTATTTTTAACTACTTCATTAACACCAGCGATATTTGTAGCTACTACGGGTTTTTTCATTGACATTGATTCTAGTAAGACTATACCTAGCCCCTCTGAGTATGAGGGTAAAACCATCATATCTGAAAGTGCATAAACTTTCGGCATATCATCGATCGTAAATTCGTCAATTTTTATTGCCACATTATTTTCTATTTTTAATTTTTTTATTATTCCTAAAACTGATTTACTGAATTCATCATTCGTGGAAAGCTTACTCGTCGGTATTAAAAGTTTTATATTTGGAATTGATTTTTTTACTATACTAACGGCTTTTAAAATATCTAAAATTCCTTTTCTCTCAATTAATCTAACAGGACAAAGAACAATAAAATCTTTTTCACTAAAGCCATATTTTTCTCTATTTACTTTTATTTCAAAAGAAAACTTCTTCATATCTACACCATAATATATACGATGTGCATTTTTTATCTTTGAATTTATATTCTTCTTTACTGTATTTAAATAGTTATTACTGCAAGCCAAATAAGCATTAAAGGAACCTTGCTTGAAAATAAATCTTGCTATAGATAATTCAAACTCCAAATTTCCAGACCAAATACCAACAAGTTTATTTACATCTAACTCAGGGGTAGAATGATAGCTAAAAACATGCTTAGCCCGCAATCCATCTTTAATCATTGAAATCAATAGACAAGGAATATAGCCATTTGAATAAATAATATCAGGATCAAACTTTTTTAAAATTGTAAATGATTCCATCAATAAATCCCTAAAAGGTGCCTTCATTTTTATTGCTTCACGAAAAAGAGGCACTCGTTTCACTTTAAAATATGGCGATTCAAAATCTCTAATTTTTGATTTCAAAGAATCAGGAATCTCTCCTGTTAAAACCAAAACTTCATGCCCTAATTTGCCTAACCCAATAGCTAAATTATATTGATAAGTTTGAGCACCACCAATGATAGGTGGAAAACTATGGGCATAAATACAAATTTTCATTTTTTTATTAGAAATCATATTATTTAGTGTAGATTTTATTAAATATACTTTTATTTTCTTTTACCCACTTATAAAGTTTTTTTAGTCCATCCTTGGGATAAATTTCTGGATACCAGCCAAAATCTTTTCTTGCTGAAACAATATCAGAAATATAGACTTTCTGGTCAGCAGGTCTCCATGAACTTAATTTAAATTTAAGTTTTTTACCTACTGTTTTTTCAACAATTTTAAAAGATTCCAAAAGAGATAAGTTGAATTTTATTCCTCCGCCTATGTTGTAAACTTTTCCTTTTGTTTTATTTATATTTGTAAAAGCTAGGTCATAAGCATTAATTAAATCATCCACGTACAATATGTCCCTTACTTGCTTACCATTACCAAAGATTGTAATTTGTTTATTAAAGACCAAAGAGATAATAAACCACGCCAACCACCCTTGTTCTTCCATGCCAAATTGATTGGGACCATAAATACAGGATTGTCTAAAAACTATTGTTTTTAACTTAAATACTTTAGCATAATCGGTTACATACTGATCACCGCATCCTTTCGAGCAACCATATGGGCTGTGAAAATTTAATTGGTGTTTTTCTGAAATGCCTTTAATATTTTTAAATACATAACGTTCGCGTTTTTCTATAATCGGTAAATAATCCAAATTACCCATTACTTTGTTAGTGCTTGCATAAATCAAAGAAGCTAGTGGTGTAATTTTTCTCATTGCTTCTAGCACATTAAATGTTCCTAACGCATTAACTGAAAAATCTTTTCTTGGATCTTTTATTGAATCAACTACTGTGGTTTGTCCAGCTAAATGCAAAATAAAGTCAGGTTGATATTTATCAAAAATTTTAAGTAATTTATTAAAATTAATAATATTACAATTTTCAAAAATAAAATTACCGTCAATATTTTTCAGGAATGCTAAATTATACTTCGAGCCTGATCTATCTAAATTATCTATAGAAATTACCTGATAACCTTTCTGAAGATAAAAAACACAAGCATTAGTACCAATAAAACCACAACCACCCGTAATCAGTATTTTCTTATTTTTCGGTGTATTTTTCATAATTTTATTTAATCAACTTCTCGATAGACACTTCCAATGATTTTGCCAATTTCTCAATATTTTTGAGTGACATATTCCTCAAACCTCTTTCTATTCCACTAATATATGTTACATGTACATCGAGAATTTTTGCCAAATCTGCTTGGGACATGTTCTTTTTAAGGCGAATTTCTCTAACCTTTTTACCAAATTTTGTTGAAATGTTTGTCATAATCCACAGCTACGCTGTTGCATAGATAATAGCAAATATTGTAGAATATATCTACATAGACTTATAAGTCTATTAGTATGTTTTTTCTTGAGACCACCCTCGCCCCATCGCCCATACCAAAAAAAAGAATTCCCCCCGCCAAACTAAAATAGAATGGAAATGCGATGGGGTGAGGGCAGGACACGCACGCTTGCGTGCGTGTGGCGGAGTTCATTGAGTTACCACATTAGTAGAGCGTAGAAAATAATTTGGAGA
>CAYIHC010000123.1:0-3457 GCA_964363105.1 Candidatus Woesearchaeota archaeon
CCCAGCTCTTTCCATTGTTCTGCTGCTTTTTTCGGATTCTTCAGAAGTCATAATTTTAACACCTTCAGGAGCATCATCTCTTAATAAATAGAAATCTCTTGCACTAACTGGCCAGCCTGCTTTTTCAGCTCTTTCTATAAATCCCATAGGGATTTGTATTTCACCTCGTATAACCTTATTTATAGTATCAATGGGAACCCCCAATTCTTTGGCTGCATCTATTGGCCTTCTTTTTAGGTCATTTAATATTCCCCTAAAATTCTCTCCTTCTCTTAAGAATTTCATAGAAATTGGGGGATGATACGGTTTATAAGATTTATTAAGGATTATTTTAGTGTTTTCTTAATAGTCCCTTTATTTCCCCCATAGATATCCCTCTTAGTATTAATATTGTAACCAAATAAACAAGAAATCCTAGAGTTATAGAAAAAATCAAATTTGTATTTAGAATGTATAAGACCAAGATCATTATTACGGAAGCGATAACTGGTTTTAAGAAGAACTTGAAGATTTTAACTTTTAAAAATTTATTTGTGTAGGTATAAGCTGTTATGAAAACTAAAAGATGTGAAACAACTGTGGCAATTGCTGCCCCTATCATCGAAAATTTTGGGATTAATAACAGATTTAAGATTATATTAGAGCCTGCGCCAGAAGCAATAACCCACAAGTATTTTTTTTGCTCCCTTATGCCGTGTAAAAACTGAGGGAAGGTTAGGTTGATATACATTAAAAAAGTCCCTAAAAGCAATATTTGAAATGCTAATTTACCGGCAATGTATTCTTTTGGGAATATCAACAAAAGGATTTTTTCTGCTAAGAATATCCCACCAAAAACTAAAGGGGTTGCAAATGTTATTGATAATTTTTCTGTTTTTAATATCAATTCTTTAAGAGTTTGCTTTGAAGTGTGATAAAGTTTTGGTATTGAGGGATATAGAGAAGTAGCAAATAACCTTCTAAAGGCTTCTAAGAAAAAAACTATTTTATAGGAAGCACTATAAATTCCTACTACTTCATTTGATTGAAAAATACCGAGGAATATAGTATCAGAATAAAAATAAATAGTTATTAGAGCAAAGGCAAGACCTAGGGGCCAGCTTTCTTTAATTGCAAACTTCCAAAAATCAAAATCAAATTTAAATGAGAATTTGGTGTATTTTTTTTGAATTATAAAGATTATAACTATAAGTGCAAATAAGTAAGATATAGAATAAAAAGATATTATAAAGTTTAATGAAAGCTTTTTAATAACTGCCAGGAATATTAAAACAAGAAGTGATATTTTTGCAAGAGACACTATAATTGCTTCATAATACATTTTTTCATAAGCTCTAAATAAACCTTCGTAAAATTGTATAAACGAATTTATTAATACCCATATTGCTGCGAGATATACATATGTTGTCATGTCTGGATCTTTTGGGAATAAATTGATTGTAAAGATTACAAGAAGAAATGTAAGGATACTTAGAAATATTTTTAATGTTGAAATGTTACTTAAGTATTTCTTTAATTTTTGTTTATTATCTGGATCCTTAGCTATGTCTCTTGTTAGAAATGTAGAAAACCCAAATTCACTTATTATCCCAAATATCAGAACAAAAGCAAAGGCAAAACTGTATTTGCCAAAATCCTCCAGGGGAAGGTAATTCGTTAATAATATTACTATCAGAAAACCTGTGATTTTGTTTATTAATTCCGCTAAAGTTAGCCAGACAGTGTTTTTTAATATTGTTCTAAGCATTTTTTATTTTTTAAAACTATAGATAATAAAGGTTATGCATTTAACTTATATATTCTGTAATCCCTGAACTAACTTATAGACTAGCAAGATTATATCTGACAAAACCCAGACAATATGAAAAACCATCATTTGTTGGAAAACCAATAACAGTATCAGCTAATTAATCTTTTTTTCCTGTAACTGTGAAATCTGCTGAGAAAAATGTTGTTTTTGAGAGAAGGTTTAAAACTGGATTTAGGATTTTAATTTTGTTTAAGAAATGAGACCATGATAAACCCCAGACCCCCATCTTATTAAACTGAATATCTTTAAAATTAAGATCTTTATAGATATTTAGTATATCTAAAGGTTTTATTGGTAACATATCTTCCAAGTCTTTTTTTCTATGGAAATACATCATCAGTCTTGTAAATGTAAATTTTAAAGTGTTTGGCCATGAAGTAATTAAAATTCCATCTTTTTTTAAAATTCTTTTCATTTCCTTTATTATGTTATTGTGATTTTCAAAGTGTTCTATTAATCCAAAAGAATAAACAACATCAAAGGTATTATCTTTAAATGGAATTTTTCTTACATCTGCTTTTTTTATTATTGCTTTTACATTAAATTTATCAAGAAAAGATTTTGTATATTTTTCAGGAAGAATGTCAATTCCATATGGCTGCATTTTTAATTCTTTGTTGAACCAGACTAACCATTTACCTGGGAAACAACCGCACTCTATAACCTTACCATTTTCTTTATCTTTACATAATGATTTCATAAAATCTGTTTTTTGTTTTTGGTGAAAATTAGACGGAGGAATAGCAAAATCCTTGTTTAACCAGAATTCTTCCCAGTTTCTTTCTATCATACTTTTTGCCTGCTTTTGTTAGGTTTATAAAAGTATTTTTTAT
The DNA here is from genome assembly GCA_964363105.1 of Candidatus Woesearchaeota archaeon. Classification (GTDB taxonomy): domain Archaea; phylum Nanobdellota; class Nanobdellia; order SCGC-AAA011-G17; family JACQNH01; genus JACQNH01. Next base: position 2,644 of record CAYIHC010000123.1, read on the forward strand.
TTATTCTTTAACCTTAATCTTTTGATTTTTTCTGGTTCATCTAGATAATTTTCTTTAGTAAGAACAGCTTCCCCTGATTCAATTTCCAGTTTTTCTCTTGCATCACCAGCTATTTTTCCACCTTTAACTGTAGCTTCTTTATTTTCTGAAAAACCTTTAGCATCCTTGCTTCTGGCTATTTTCGTTGTGGATGCCTCACCAAGCATAGTAAAGATAAGCTCTAAATCGTCCATGTGGTCTCTTAAATTTTCTTTTTTTAGTCCTTTAAACTGCTTATATTCTTCTACGGTTTTTCCGAATGCGGCTTTTGAGATTTCATTTGTAAGAATTGCATATTCCTTATTTTCTTCAACACCACGCTTTTTCCATTCATCGGTAAGTTCTTGTCTTACAGCTATACCACGAGCTCTTTTCTCTATCCACTCATCAGAGTATCCTTTTGCCCTGTAGATTTCCTTCATGCGTTTTTGGGCTAATTCTGGATTTTCTATTTCCTGCACTCTTTCGTAACCTACTTGTGCGAGCCATTGTTTGAAAGGCTCTGCTTTTGGAGATGGAATCGATTGGATAATCCTGAATATGGATTTTACATTTGCACAGTCTGTTTCCCTTAGTTTTCCATCTTCAGCGGTGAATTTCAACCGGTGACAATTTGTCACCACTTCGCTCCCTTCATCTCGTAGCCTTTGGTTTAATTTGTTCCAATATTTCCTCGCCCTTTGATATTCTTCTTGTTCTGTTAAAACTGCGACTACATCAACAACAGAGAAATACCATTCATCATTGTGCCAGATTCTTCTTATTTTCTTGTCTT
>CAYIHC010000124.1:0-3419 GCA_964363105.1 Candidatus Woesearchaeota archaeon
TTCATCGTAATCTCTTCCTGTTTTGAAATCAAATTCCATATATTTTGATTTTTCATTTATTTCTGTTTCTTTTACCCCCCTTTGTTTCATAATTTCCTTTGCTTTTTCTACATTACCGCTTGCAATCAACAAAGCAGTATCCCAGTCTCTTTCAGCTGCTAAGGTAGAAAATGCCAAATTGCCTAAGGTTTCATCTACATCTGCATTTATTTTGCCCTTCTCTTTAGTTATTAGATTTCTCCTAATCTCCAGATGTTTCAACCACGATGCAGCAGTATTATCTGAAAGTTTATTAAAATCAGGTTCATATCCAAGACTGTCTTTTATTAATTTCCTTCTCTCTTCGGGTGTTTTGCTCAAAAATAAATCCTCAACTTCCTTCTGGCTTAAGTAACTCATATCAAGCGCTTTGCCAATAATCTCTTTTCTTTCTAAATAATTTGCCCTTGATAATTCTTCTAAATTTACATCTTTTGCTATAAGCCTGGATAAAATCTGCGCTCCAAAAGCAGCTGCACCTGTATTTTGTTCTTTTGAATTTAAACTTTCAATATCACGATTCATAACTCCAAATTCTGCGGCTAAATTATTAAGTGTATTAGCAAAGCTGTTTCCAAATCTTGTTTCTTTTATATTCCATTTTTCATTAAAACTTTTATATTGCTCATTAAAAATATTGTATTTACCATCTCTGATTGAATTTAATAAACTAATTCTTAGATTTTTATATACCTCTTGAGCATTCTTATTATTCGGATCACTCTCAACAGCTCTTTTTAGATTTAAGAGTGCTGATTCTGGCAGATTTTGATTAAGCCTAATCATTGACTTGCCTAAATATGCTGAAGATATTGTTTCCTTATTTTTTGAAGAATCAATTAATTCACTGAACTCATTAGATGCTTCATTAAATCTTTCTGTTTGCAAAAATAGGCTTCCGAGCTTTAATGTTGTCTCATCTATCCTAGTTTTATCTTTTTCTTTTAAGCCCCTGTAATTATCAACTGTTCTTTGAAAGCTTTTTTCTGCTAAACCCTTATATTTCTCATATTGTGATTTTTTTTCTTCAGCTAACGACTTAAGCTGCTTGTCCTTTTCAAAATAATTTTGTTCATTATACTTTTCAGCCACCCCATTTAAAAGGCCATACAATTCAAAATTAGCCAAAGCCTTTGCTTCAAGACTGTTTGCCTCTTTTAAATATTCATTAATCTTCCCCCAAGCTTCATTTATTCTATTATTTTCCCTTAATCTTTCAACTTCCCCTTGTAATTCTTTTAAATTCAGGGCATCTTTTGCTTCTAAAAGATGATCTGGGACTTTTTCCTTCTTTTGTTTTATTTCTTTTATTCTTTCGTTAATTGCCTCACGCTGTAAAACTTCTTCAGGTGTAAGATAAGGAGCAATTTCAGTCTCTTCAGCCTTTTTATCCCTCAGTCTTAACTCTTTTATTCTACTAACTAGATCACTTATGTCAAATCCTTCACCAAATTGATAAACCCCTACAATATTGGGCTTGCCGTCCTTAAATGAGATAACATTTAGATTTCCCCCTAAAATATCTCCTTGATTAATTTGGGTATAGTAAACATTTTCTTCCTTTCCCTTATAGATTGAATACCTATAGCTAAATGGCTCTGCTTCCCCATTTTTCAAGTCAAGTAGTTCATGTCCGCCCCTTATTTCCACTGTGCTTATACTATTGCCTATTTTCGCATCTCCAAACTTTATATCAAAATTCTGAAATTCCGAGTTGTATTCTGTATAAACTTCATTATCATTTCCTTGGTAAGTAATTTTAAATTCTTTGTTTTCAATCTTAACTCTTCCTTTTGCACTAATTGAATTATCTGAAATTGAAATAGCGTTTTCCTTTAAATTTTTAATATTTCTTCCATCAAAATATACACTAAACTTATTTTCGCTTGAGAACAAAAGCTTATTCTTTTCATCTATATATTGGCTTTTTGGTGGCAGTTTTAATTCTTTAATCTCTTTTGTTTCTTCATCAAAATTCACTTCTGTTAAACCTAGAGAAGGCTTAATTTTGCTGTTTTTGTATTCAATCTCTTTTAAATTATCTCCTGATATCTGTTTTTGCTTATTTTTTGGATCAAATGTTACTAGGCTATCTTTATTTGCTGTAATTTTTATCTCTTCTCCATTATACTTAAACTTGTAAAGCTGATTGTTTAATGCGGTAAATGTAGCAAATTCAATCTCATTGTTTTTTCCAATTTCTATTTTTGCATTTTTTATATTGTTTAAAGATGGATTGTCTTTAATCGTTATTGTTCCAGAGCCAGTTAAGGCTATAACTTTTGTGCCATCTTCCCTTGTTTTGATTATTATCTCTGAATCAGGATTAAGAAGAACATTAAGATTATTTTCTTCAAATATTTTGTATGCTTTGTCTTTAGTTTCTGGTAACTCATTGAAACTTATTGTTTTAATCTCTTTAAATTTTTCAGTTTTATCAATATTTGATTCTTGAACAGCCTGTAGATTGCTAACTAATAAAATAATTACAATCAGCCAAGTTAATATTTTGTTTTTCATTTTCTTTTTGCATACATAAACGTAAATGGAATATCTTCTATGGTTGAATTTACATCTGTAACTGAATAAACTGAAGTTCTTTCATCAGATGGAAGAATTGCTATATCATAATCTGAATTTGTTAGCAATGTTAAATCTATATAATCTGGATCTTTTATTTCTGTGTTAACTATTGTGTTAACGAAATTCAATATTTTATTAATATTAAAATTTAATTTTGAATAATACCTTTTGTTTAGGTTAAATGTAAACTTGTCTTTTGAGATTATAACTGGAAAGTCAACTTCTGTAGACATATCCCTTGCAGAAATTGTTGTTTTAGCTTTTGGTTGAGAAGTTTCAATATTAAATTCTTTAAACTCTGTTTTATCAAAGCATAATGGCAATACTAATTCTATATACAAGCTTATTTCACTTTCAATCTTTGAAGTTTTTGCTAATACATTTCTTCCTTCATAGTATCCATAAGCAATTGTTGAAAATTCTGTTTTTAATGCTGAAGGTGGGGGATTTGTATATCCTCCTTGCAAGCCAATTAATCTTACAGCGTCTATTAAACTTGAAGAAATGCAGTTTTGTATTGAATCCTGTAGTGGTATTATTTGTTGAGGAACAATTACTTCTTGTTTAATTGTTTGTTTAAATGCTCCCCTAAAGAAAAATCCAATGCTTAAGACTAAGATAACTGTTATAGCTACTACTATAAAAACTGTGCTTTGTCCTCTTTTCTGCGTAATCAACTTAGTTCCTCCTTTCTAATCACTGGTAAAAGCTCATATTCTTTATACTCATAATAAATATTCCACGTTTTTAGGAAATCCATAAACCTGTTTTTTAAGTCGATTGGAACAACTACAACA
>CAYIHC010000125.1:0-3369 GCA_964363105.1 Candidatus Woesearchaeota archaeon
CGGACAATTTCATAAAGAGAATGTAGTTGCTTTGGTTTATGCAGGTGAAAATGCTATTTTGAGAGTAAGAGCAATATCAGGAGCTACTGATCCTTCTAAAGCAGAGCCAAATACAATAAGAGCTAAGTTTGGAAAGCCTAAGGTTGAAATTGGTGTTTTTGAAAATGTGGTGCATACTTCTGGAAATAAGGAAGAGGCTGAAGAAGAGATAAAATTATGGTTTAAGCCAAGTGAATTAACTGAAAGGGTTTTTGAGACTAAAAAAGTTAGTGTTTGTGTTGAACAGGAAGTCTGGAAATAAGAACCCCCAGCTGGTTCTTATTAACTCCTGCGACCACTAGGTTTGAATTGGCAAAGCCAAATATAAACCAAAATTAATTTAAACCTGATTTCTTTAAAGTTAAGTATGGGAAAGGAAAAACAGAGGAGTTTAACCATATTAAATGATGTGCATCTCAGTGTTAATGGGGTTTTTGATATTAACAAAGTAAGAGAAGCTATTGCGGGGGTTCTCTTGGCTAAAAAATTTTTTATGTATGAAAAGGGAAGTTCTGTAAGAGAAACACCTGAAGGAAGAGAGTATGAGGCGGAATACATTGCTTTTAAAAAAATTGATGATTATGTGAAATGTGTTATAACTGTTAAGTTTTTGATTTTGAGATATAATGAAGTGGAGGTTGATGGGAAAACATTAGGCTCTGGTTTAGCAAGAGTTGGTTTTACTGCAAAGATGGACAAAGACTGGAAAGAGAAATTTGGAAGCAAGGGATTTAAAAACATGTTAAGAGAAATATACGAAAAATATATAATCCCTGATAAATTATTAAGCAGAGAGGTTCAAATATACAAAGAAACTGTGGATGTTATGAATGCGGCTAAAGCTGTTATGGAAATGAATCAATAAGGCTTTTTCTTAGGAAAAAACCCTGGAAAAAGAATGGTGGGAAGAATATTAAAGAAAATATTTAGAAAATAAAAAAGAGGAAAATGGCAAGGGATTATGTTTTACCGGAAGGATATAAGGTTAAGGGAATAAATGTAATATTTAATCTAGAAGATATTTATAAATTTATTATAAGATGGTTTGAGCATTATGAATGGAACTGGTCTGAAGTTAGTTACAAGGATTCTACAAGACCTGATGGTGGTAAGGGAATTGAAATTAATTTAGAGGCTAAAAAAGAACATGATAATTATATTACTTTTAAAGTTACAGTTGATGTTTTGATTAGTGGAAAAGAGGTTGATGTTGAAGTAGGTGGAAAACAAACAAAAAGGATGAAAGGACTTATTGAATTTGCCTTTTCTGCTTATTTAGACAAAAGTGAAGAAAAATTTGGAAAAGGTAAATTTGGACAAGATATAAGAAGGTTATATGAAAAGTATATATTAAGATCAAAAGTTGAGGATGCACAGGAAGCTCTATATAGGAATATTATAGAACTAATTAATGAAGTAAAGGCTTTCCTGAATCTGCATGTGGTAGGATGAAACCAATAATTTTAATCTTTATTGTATTTTTAATTGATCAAATTACAAAGTATCTTTTTTATGGAAAAAACTTTGACTTAATTTCTAATGTTATTGGTATAACTTCAACAACAAATACAGGCGCAGTTTTTGGAATTTTAAAAGGATATAATTTAATTTTAATTTTTGTGGCTATAGCTATAATTCTATTTTGTTTTAAATGGCTTAAAGAAAAAAGTTTTAATTATTTGCCATTAAGTTTTATTATTGGAGGGGCTTTTGGAAATTTAATTGACAGGTTAATTTTTGGATTTGTTCGTGATTTCTTAGATTTCAAAATATGGCCTGTTTTTAATTTTGCAGATGCTTTTATTACAATTGCAATTGTTTTGATAATTATTAAAGAAGTTAGAAAATAATTACTCTTTTGCTTCTAAGGGTTCTAGACCTTCAGCTGGGGTAGTAGACTTTTTTGGTAGTTCTTCTATTACTGGTATTATCTCTAATGCTGGTGTTGGTGGATCTGATGTAAGCAGCTCTAATGCTGGTGTTGAATGCCCTGTTAAATCTTCTCTTGTCTTTGTTGCTTCTGGTAAATCAGCTAACCCTCTAAGCAATGAACCGCCCGTGTTTGTAAGTTCTTTTATCACTTTAGGATTTAATACCAGAGTAGTTTCATCTGATGGGATTTCTGTTTTCAGTCTTTCTTCAATATCTAGAAGCTTATATTTTCTACAATAATAAACCATGTGTTTTCTAACATCTGTTTGATCTTCTCTTGGGTTTGCGGAAATTGTTGTATCATGCTTGTGGCCATTTAAGAGTATTAGCCGCTCTAGAGTGGTTCTTATCTGGGCTATTATATAATCTTCTCTTCTTACTTGTAAATTAGCAATTCCTGTTTTTGTCCTACTTTTTATTAATGGAAAATCTTTTCTTTGCTCATAAGCTAAGTCTAAAACTGTTAATGTTGGTATTTCGTTTCTTATTAATTTAGGTTGTGCATCAAATTCAGACAGACCTTTTCCTAAAGCTTCTGTCAAAAATACATAAAGGGGATTTAACTCTTGGTTTTTATGCAAAATTTCTTCAAAATCTTCTAATCTAATATTTTCTTTTTCAAAAGAACTAACGAATACTAATGGACTCATCATTAGGTATAACTTTGCTAATCTCCCTAGTAACAAATAACCTTCCTGCCCTGTAGTGTGATCTAAATAATAAAAACCTTTTCCTTGACATTTTGGTATTGCCAAACTTAAACATGTAGCAGGAACGAAGAAAGGATCTTTGTAAACCCATAATTGTTCTCCTCTTTGTTCAACGTAGCCTTGTGAAGGGAAGGTAACAGTTGTGTCTTCTAAATTTAATCCTTTATTTTCTAGCCCACTTTCTAAAACTGTAAAACCCCCTAGACTTATGCTGTGATTGTGGCCTATAGTCAAATCAATAACCAATCGATTTTTTGAGTCTTTGACAGATTGTTCTAAACAACCAATATTTTTTTCGAATTGTTCTGGATTGAAATTACTAAGACCTTTTAAATTACTTGTATCAAATTCCATAAATTGTCTTTGATTCGTATGCTTTAAAAAAGTTTGGAATCAGGAATTTTACTTTCCGAGTTTTTTTATTGCAACGAAAACAACAATGATCAAAGCTATTAAAACTGTAATAAATCGTATTATTGGAGACATTTCTGAGAAATACCTTATAACTCCAGTTAGTATGTTTAATATTCCACCATAGATGAAACCTGTGCCTACAAAATCTAATTTAAAATACATACCTGCCAAGATTAGAATAACCCCTGCTATCACATGAACTATGAACACTGTTCTGTTGTATGGTTTTTGGACGTCTTGAAAATTTTTATTGCAATAATCACAACTCTTGTAT
>CAYIHC010000126.1:0-3355 GCA_964363105.1 Candidatus Woesearchaeota archaeon
TGGAAAGGAATTAAATATTAGTTTAAGAATAAGACAAATAATGGGTTGTTTTAAAAATGAAGATTATGGTTATTTAATGAAACTGTTTAAACAGGAAAAAGTTCTTAATTTGATGAGTCAGTATAATAGGGATTTTCCATCTAAATTTTTATTTAAATTAATTTTAACTGAACCTAGATTTTTGAAGTTTCTTAAACAAATGGCAATTTAATTGGTGTTTTTAAATAATCCAAGATTGCTGGTTCTTTCATAAAATCTGTTAATAGATTGCAGAATCCTAAGGTTGGAACTGTTAAGATTAATAAGATTATAACTGCGTAAATAATCGGGATTATTAGGGAAGTATATTCACTATATTTGCTTGCGAATAATATTATAAATACCATCAAAGCCAAGTAAACAATCATAAAGACAGGGCTAAGTAAAAACAAGGGGGAGAGAAGAGCTGATATTATTGCTGTTATTCCTTTAAGTGCTGTTTTGCTTTCCATTATTACAAAGAAAGTAAATAATGTCATTATTGGAGCCATAATCAATTGTATTTGAGCAGATGTTGATATCCCAACAACAGTTCCACCTGTGATGTAAGGAAGTATTTTTCCAAAGAAACCAATAAACCAACCAATAAGAGGGTAACCAGTCCACCCTACTAAACCTCCAATAGCACCAAAAAATGCAGCTGTAAAACCGATAATATACTTTAGTAATTTTGTTTTGGCTAATATTGCTCCAAGAACAAATAAAACGAATATGTAGTTGGGGTTTTCAAATATGATTCGTGCTATTAACCAGAGATATTCTATCGATTTTGGAATACATTCACTAATTACAACCATATTTAACCCCTTTTTGATAACCTATATTATTCATCAGATACAAGAAAACTTTATATATTAATAAAGTTATTTGTTTTAGATGGTAAACAAGAGGGGTGATGTAGAATTTGGTGTTGGAGTCAGTATTTTTGTATTTATAATGGCACTACTGATAATTATCTATTTGCTTTTAATACCCCCTGAAGAAAGAAACCGAATATTGGAAGATGGAGATCTTGTTGGGATTGACTGTGCTAAAAACTGCAGAGAGGATGCGGATCAATGTGTAGACCGATGCAGATCAAACAGTAATTGCAGGAGAGAATGTGATTTAGATTTTAGAGATTGTATGGATGATTGTTCTGACCGAGGGAGAGATGGATTTATTGAAGGAAGAGGAAGTTTATTATTAAGTGAAAGTCCTGGTTTAGTAAAGCCACTGCAGAATTCAAAATTAAGCATAAATCTTAATCCTGTTTCTTTGTATTCTGAGATTAGCAAGATAAATATACCCTTATCAAATTCCTTACAAGTAAGTTCGTGGTTACTTAGCGGGGATGTAAGAAGCATTAATTTTGATTTAGGAGATATTAAAACTCTTGGAAAAGTTTCTTTAGTTTTTCTTCCAAGCAAGAGAGATGGAGTATTGAGAATTGAACTAAATGGGAATGTTGTTTATGAAGGGGGTGCTGATGTTAGTGCATTGCCAATTGAATTATCAATTAATTTATTAAAAGAAGGGAGAAATAAATTAAGCTTTGGTTCAAAAGCAACAGGACTTGGAAAAAGCCTTTTTGTTTTAACTGATGTAAGTTTGTCTGTTAATCGATTTGAAGATAATCTAAGAAGTAATAGAAACTTTATTTTAGTAAAAGATGAAATAGATGGAATGAAAAGAGCATTTTTAAGTTACTTTTTATCCTGCGGGAACATTAATACGAATCAAGGTGAATTAAGAATTGATATAAACGGCAAGACTTTGTATGATGATACTATATTCTGTGAAACAGCAAGACCTAGTATAGATATAAGCAGAAATAGTTTGAGAGAGGGAGAGAACAGACTTGATTTTGTTTTGAAGCCTGTCAGCGGAAATAATTATAAGATTACTGATTTAAAATTAGGTGCTGATATGAGCAGCTTTGATTTTCCTAAATTTAGATTTGATTTAGGAAGAAGACAATTTGAAGATGTAGCAAGCGGGAGGGCTGATGTTGTTATGAATCTATTGTTTCCTGATGCGAGATTCAGAAAAGAGGCTAATGTAAATATAAACGGGGCAGAGCTTTATTTTAACACTAATGGTGGGTTTATTAAAATAGACTTAAGTGACTTCATAGTTGCTGGAACTAATTTTGTCAAGATTGTTCCAAAAGAAATATTTGAGATTGATAGGTTAGATATTCTAATTGAGTAAAATGGAAGATGAAGAAAATAAGAAGGTTGAGGTTGTTAATAAGGAGTCTAAAAGCAGTTATATAGGCATAATTATAATTTTCATTGTTTTAGGATCTGTAGGTTATTTTTTTTATATAGGGGGATATGGTAAAATAAGTTCTGCTGGTGGTAATTTCTTTTCAAATTCTTTTGATAAAGTATTTGGGCCATTTAAATCTGCATGGGGGATTGGACAGCCTATGGCAACGCAAGAGATTAAGAAGAAATTGTCAATGGAATTATATAAAAAACCAGATGCAATAATCTTGGGAAGTGCTTTGTCTTTTGGGGTGGATATTGAATATGGTGATGATGTGGATTTAAGCAAGTTTGGAGTTACTAATGTTAAATATGAGTGTGGAGTATATGTTAAGAAGAAAGAAAGATATGAATTATTAATTAAAGGCGAGTTTCTTGTAAATCCTAAATATTGTGTTGTTGATGCTTCTAAATTAGAAGAATTAAAAGGAAGAGGAGAAAAGGTGTATGTTGGTGCTTCTCTAGAATTTTCTAAGACTTCAAACTTTTACAATGATTTTTATGTTGTTTCCAAAGAATTATCTAAAAATGAAATGGAGAAATTAAAATCTAACAGTATATCTGAAGATGGAGGGCCTTTGAAAGCTGATTTATTTTTTGCTTCTTCAAGGAAAACAAAAGGACCTTTATTTAGTAATTCAGACGATATTTTAATCTTAGATTTAGCTAATAACTGGAGAGATGGAGAGATTATTTTGAAAAATCTTGAAGTAAGCCTGCCTGAATCTATTTCTGAAAAAAATAAATGCAACTGGGTAAATCTTGATAAGAGTGTTAAAGTCGAGAAAGATATGAAGATAGAACCTTGTTTAATTAGTATCAATAATAATGAAAGAGTATTTTCTACCTCTGTGAAAGCTAAAATAGATTATGATTATAGAAGGGAAGTTGTAAGCAGTGTGGAAGTGCAAAGCTTAGAGAAGAAAGAAGCTGATATAACGGAGGAGTTTTATGAAAAAGTTTAGTTTGATATTTTTAATCTCTATATTATTTTTAATAGGCTGTAGTGATTTAAGTAATCTAAGAAAAGAGGTTGATGAAAGGCTATTTGATAAGAAAACTGA
>CAYIHC010000127.1:0-3290 GCA_964363105.1 Candidatus Woesearchaeota archaeon
TTCTGTTAATGGCCTTTCCCATTCTCCTGTATGGACAACTATTGGGCCTCCTTGTGTAACATCTGCTGCAAAATCAATTGCTTTTTTTAATTCCTGTATAGAACTTGCTGCGACATCTTTATTGAAACCACCTTCTCCAAAACCTGATAATGGCGGAGCGCCAAATGAAGAGTGCGTTGTAACTCTAACATCATTTACTTTTGATAACTGTCTCATTGCTTCTCTTTCATCTTTTCCATAACTTTCTGGTGTTGGTCTTTGTCCTCTTTGTCCTTTTCCTGCTCCTGAAAAACCTAATTCAACTATTGGTGCGCCTGTAAAAATATTTGCTCTTAATCCCTGTAAACTATCACCTAAACCATGAGAAATACCAATCTCTTTAATTTCAGCACTATATTTAGATAGACCTTCTTTATCAAGAGCATGCCAGTAATTTGCAGTTATTTTTGCCATTTTATTTAGCCTTGTATTTTGTTTTGTATTTTTCTATATCATCTAGTATTTCTTTGGAAGTTTTAAAGCTTCCTGTTCCTGATGTTGAAACCTTTGAAGTATATTCTGTTTCTGGTTTTGCCATGTAATCGATATTGCTTTTTTGTGAGTAAGTAACTCCTTCTTTATTTTCTTCAAATTTTTTTGATCCATACATTTGAGTTGCGCTTTTTACCTGATCTCCTGCTCTTGTATATTCAACTATGCCGCCTGTTTTTTTAATGTTTACATCACTCTGAGCAACTGCAGTTTCTAGAGCTGCTCTTTTAACTGGTTCTTTTCTTTCTCTTATTTCTTGAACTCCTGTTTGCTGCATAGCTGGAGATCTTTTCCATAATTTTAAAGAATCTAATTCCTGCTGTGCTTTATCTCTCAATTCTTCTAATTTTTCCTGAGGTTGTTTTGAAATTTTTCCTTTGAGAAGTATTGATATATATCTTAATCTAACATCTGGTGGAACCTTCTTTAGAAAATCAAATAATTCTTCCCATGATTTAAACTTTAGTTCTTTTGGCATAATTTAATGTATATTTTAAGGTAAATAAATGTTTTGGGGCTAGTATTTAAATTTTCTTTCGTAATTTGGGTGATCAAGCCATTCTAAAATTAGACTAACTACTATAATCTGATCTCTTTTTATTGTATAGATTAAACGCCATCCTGAAGATAGATTATATTTCCATAAATTACTGATGTCATAATTCTGAATGTAACCTTTGGGGATTAATCTTTTTGGGATCTGTATTCCCGAGAATGCGTTTTGTTCTAACTCTCCAATAGCTTTGTTAATTGCTTCGTATAACTCTCTCGTATCTCCTCTTTTCAGCAATCTGTTAAACTCTTCTTTTAGGTTGTTGTTGATGAATCTAACATTTGAAGGGAGTTCCATACTTTATTGTAGGCATTACTGTTTAATATTATGTGATGTAATAAAATTGGAAGATCTATTGGGTTAATTGGAAAAATTAACAAAATAAACGTTGGTTCTTTCAGAAATAACCTTGTTTTTTGAAAATTTTCTGTTATTTTCCTTACTTTTTCCATGCTAAGTCTTTTCTATTATAATAATATCTTGCGAGTTTTGGGTCATATATCCAGCAAAGTTTGTTTTCTTTATCAATTCCTATTTTCCCTGAATACAATAAATAATCAACTATGGTGCAGAAAGTCTGGTATTTCATCTTTTTCGGCAGTTTTTTCCAGATAGCAACTTTGTGTTCACCACCAAGATCCTTTATTGTAGCTTCTACCATCAGAACAGTATCTAATCTAGGGTAGTTTAAAATGTTATTTTTTTGTAAATATTTTAATGATTTAGGCATTATACTAACTGGTATAATCATCTATTTAAAGATTTTGGTGTTTTACTTGTAATATTCTCTATAGTTAAAGTTACAATAAAAGAATCTGGAAAGTTGAAGATGGGAAAGAAGTATTACTAAATTAAAGCTGTTGTAGTCCACTTACTTTCTTGAAGACATCCCATAGAATAAATGCTTTTATCCTTGCCATTTCTTCTGCTCTTTTTTCTTCTCCCTTATTAATATCTCCTTTCTTAAATATGCTTACGTCAGAAAAAAAGTCTTTAAAACCTTCAAATGCCTTTTGGAATGGTGTTAATATGCCTTCCGCCTTTTCCTCATCTTTTTTTGTTTCTTCGTCTCTAAATGTTTCACCAGCTTCTTTTAAGTATTTTTTTATTTCATCCATCATCGAATCCATTGCACTATTAACACTTGCTAATAATTCTAGATCTTCTGTTTGTTTGCTTTCAACATATTCATTAATCTGTTTTTCTGTTGCTACAAAGGCTTCTATTATAATCTCTGTGTTGCCTACATGAACAGCACCTCTTTGACCTTCTTCTTGGAATGATATTTGTGGAATAGCAACTGAGACGAATCTTATTCTTAAGACAGGGAAATATGTTTTATATTCAATCCTGATAGTCTCTTCTGGTTCATATTTTTTATCAATTCGCTGATCACTTTTTTTATAGGCTAATAACTCAAGCTCTGTTTTAGAGGTTTCAAAGGCCATTACAACATCTGGATCACTGCTAGTGCCTTGTAACTGCAATCGTCTTATATTTAGAAGATAGGGTTTTATCCATGAGATATATTCTTTTATAATGTGATAATGCTGGCGCATGTATTTCAATAAAAATCTTTTTCTGTCTCCTAATTCTTTTTCAGTTTTGTCTTTCCATTGGTAATACTGGAATAATTTTCTTGACAAAACTTCTTTTACTTTTCTGTTAATCCCTTCTATCCTATCAACAGCTTTATCAACATCATCTGCATTTTTTGCTCTTATTTTAAAAAATAAATCCGGCAAAGTAACGAAACCAACTTCTCTTGCAAGACCATAAACTGATGCAGGATTTTTTGCACCGCCTTCAACCAAATCAACCCAAATACCTTTTAATGAAATTTCAGCACTGTCCTGATCTTTTTCCTCTCCTTTTTTACTTTTTTCATAATAGCCCACTCTTTCATCTATGATTCTTAATTCTCTTATAATCTGGAATAAACCCTTAACCATTTCACTAACACCTCTTAAATATTGGGCTGCTTTTTCCTGCTGAATGCTTTTTCTCTGCTCTAATGAACCCCAAAATGCACTACTTTCTGATGCTTTGTAGACATCTCCTATTTTCATAATATGCTCAAAATCAAGACCAAATCTTGGTGTGCCGACACCTTTTAGTAGACCTAAAATCATAAAATAATGGGATTCAATACCCTTCTGAACACTTTCTATAACTATTCTATATCTGTTTCTTGAACTCTTCATTA
>CAYIHC010000128.1:0-3154 GCA_964363105.1 Candidatus Woesearchaeota archaeon
TTAACCTGGTTAGTGGTTCTGCTGGTAGTTCTAATGTTCAGAGAGTTATTGAGGTGCAAACATGAAGATTAAATTATATCTCTTTATTGGATTTTTCGTTTTGTTGTTTTTAATGTCTGGTGTTTTTGCGCAGGAAGGTGGAAAAGAGGTAAAAGATGGATTTTATTTAGAAGTTTTTAAGTCTGGAATAAATGAGATTAATGAAATGGAAAGTTTTGTAGGAGGCTTGTATGATGGGTTGGGGCATGATAAATCAAAATATTTAGATTCTTTGGGTAAAATTAAAAGAGCCTTATATGTTGTTGATGAAATCGATGAGAAAAATATGAATAGTTTTGTGGAACAAAAATTTAAAGATTTGAAATTTGATACTGAAGGCGTGTCTGCTTTAAACTTTTTGTTGTTTTATTCAATTAAGCAAAAAGAGTTGAGGATTGCATATGCTAAAGGGTGTATTTATGATAAAGAGAAAAATGAAAAACTTTTGAAGGAGTCTATAGATAAAATAAAAAGTGCTGATGAATCTGCGATAAAGAATATTTTAACCGATTTGCAGATTCAACTTTACGATATCTCTCATGAGAAATATCTTGAATTTCTTTCGAATGAGGTTTTTTTATGTTCAGTTAATGAAGAAAATAATTTGAATCAAGAAGTGGAAATTAGATTTTCTAAGGAATTTATTAAAAAATCTATTGAAGAAAGAAAATTTGTTCCAAAAGAGCCCTTTAATATCTTTGATAGTGTTCAATGTCAAACAAATTTTGCTCCTCAGGGAGACGCAAAAGCTTTCATTAGGGAGAAAGATGATTTAACGTCAATTTATATTTTTAATTTGCCTAAGAGAGAATTTAAACAGGATTCTGAAAGTGGCGTTTATTATGCCTCATTAATTTATTCAGATAATATGAAGAGTCGGTTGGTAGAATCAATATCTAAAGGGGCAGAAATATATTGTGAGGTCGATAATATTAAATCAAGAAGCGCCCCAATGTCTAATTGTGTTCAGGTTTATGGAAAATCTGATGCTAAATATAAAATTGTTGGTGTTCTTGGAAAAAGTGCTGCTGAGCAGACAAGAAATTTAATTAATAAAGAATCTTGGTTATATTCATGGAAAGAGTTGTATTCAAACTTTAGAGAGCTAGATGAATATTCCTGGATTGTTTTTCAGTCTAAATACCAATTCTTTGATAATGGAATTGGGAAGTATCAACCATTTAAAGAATACTCTGAAGATTTTGCATTTTATTCTGATTTAAAAATTATTGATGATTCATCTATGGGCTTAAGAAATAATGAATTTTTTGACATTGGTTTTGAAGATATCCCAAATAATAGTTCTTGTTTTGGGGGGAGAGTGTATACATTTTATAATGGCCGAACTTATAATGCTTATACTAGGCTTAATGCTAAAACTTTATTTATAAATATAATAAAACAAACTCGAATGGAAACATTTATGCATGAGATGGGGCATGCATTTGTAGCGTTACATGATGAATATTATTCAGAAACTCAACTTAAATCAATTTTGGAAAATCCTATTTATAACAATTCTCAAGAGGTGTTAATAAATATTGCAACTAGCGGAGAACTTTTAAAGAACTGTGTTAAAACAGTAAATTGGCCAGATAAATATGGGAAAACTAATCTTAATTATCC
Organism: Candidatus Woesearchaeota archaeon; assembly: GCA_964363105.1. GTDB lineage: Archaea > Nanobdellota > Nanobdellia > SCGC-AAA011-G17 > JACQNH01 > JACQNH01. The sequence goes on from CAYIHC010000128.1 coordinate 1,666, forward strand.
TGGATGTGGTGCATTTCTAAAAGGTTTTTATTTTCCATCAAAGGATAGTATGATGAACTTAAATTCCAATCTGGGATTTAATACAATTTCTTGCGGTTATATATTACAATCTATCAATGGGGGAGGAAATATAAATGATTATTGGGAGAAATGTTCAAATTATGAAACAGGAACTATTGATACTTCATGTGGTAATAGAGATGATTGCGTAAAAATAAAAAATTGGGATTTATCTTGTGTTAAAGAATGTAATTACGAACATAAATGTATTCGGAGAGATGAAATCCCATTTATTTTTCAGAACCATTCAAAAAAACAAGAGGATATTAAATATTGTAATTTTGAAGGTAAAATGGTTGAAAAAACTGGCTGGGAATGTGTTAATAGGGTAGATGATTGTTATAAAACTAAACGGGACGAGATTGGCTATGGGTGTGTGAGTGAATGTAAGGATAACAAATGTGTTCTTAAAGAGGGCTTAGTTGGTTTTAAAATTGAATCTTATAAAGGTTCGGGCCATTTGGGAATTTGTGATAAGAATGGAACGGTTATTAAAAATGAAGGTTGGGAATGTTCTAATGATGAGGCTTATTTTGGTATTAGAGCTCATTGCGAGTATACTAAAGGCTATAATTCTGATTGTACAAAAGAGTGTTCTAATAACAAATGTATTCCGGATATTGGAAAAGAAGCAAAAGAAGGATATGGTTCATATGGAATATGTAATGGCGAGGGTAAAATAAATGTAAATCCTGAATGGAAGTGTTTAATAAATTCTGATTGTAGCTATAAGGAAAAATGTGAGGGGCATAAATGTATAAAAGAATAAATTTTGCTTTGTTGATTCTTATATTTACTTTAGGCATTAATTTAGTACGTGCTGATGAAGGATGTTTTGTTAAATTAACTTTAGAAGAGAAGATAGAGGGAATTAAATTAATTAATGTTGAAAGTATTTATGGTAATTACGAAGGATTTGTTCCTGTCGGAGAAGGAAGTTATAAGTTTAAATTTTATTCTGGTGATTATATTAAAGATTATGGAGTTAGTACACAACTTTTACTATCAGAAGGATTAGGTTTATTAAATCGCTCTATTTTGGAAGTTGTAATTCCTTATAAAAATTATTCAAAATTAGATATTTATTTAGGCGATGATTTTTCTTCATTTGATTTATCTGAATATAATTATGAATGTAAGAGGAATTGTAAAATTGAAGGAGAATTTGTAGACTTTAGGAATGGGCAACTTTGTTGTGAGGAATTTTATCCAATTTATAAAAATAATATCTATTTATGTGTATCAGAGAAGACTTATTTAGATAGTTATTTTGAAGAAAAATCTATGCCTCAAAATGTCTTCTTTAGATATTGGTATTATTTTGCTTTAGGGGCTTTGATTTTGCTTGTTTTGATTTTTTTGATTATATGGAAAAGAAGGGCAAAAAGTAGTTCGTATTCGAAACAATATGCCTAGTATTCTAACTATT
>CAYIHC010000129.1:0-3059 GCA_964363105.1 Candidatus Woesearchaeota archaeon
ACCTAGAATCATATAGGTATTCCGGGACTTGTAATCCCAAATTCTTTCTTTTTCATTTTTTTTAAAGATAGGGTCTAATTGAACCTCTTCTGCAATAGCCTCTGCATTATATAAAAATTTAAATTCTTTGCCCTTATAACTAAGCCCATCTTCTTTTATTTTAAGTCCGCTTTTAACCTCCTTAACTAAAATAAAATGATCGTTATTTGAATCGTCAGCCAATACATATCCCTCTTCTAAGAAAAGCTTTGTATAATAACTGCCATCGTTTAATTTAAACTTAACTATCTCTTTAATTTCTAATTCCTTACCTTTTACATTTATTTTAAAATTAAGATTAAGAGTTTCTCTAAACTCTTTCACGTTACCTATTTGAAGTTCTTCACCATTGATCCTAAAAACAATTTCAGTCCCAAAGCTTTTCCCTATCCAATTTTCCTGCATTATTTTTATTCTGTTCGGCCATTCTAGCTTTGCAATATCTTTTAATAATTCTTCAGCATATTTTGTAATCTTAATAAACCACTGCTCTAACTGTTTTTGTTCAACATCAGTCTTATGTCTCCAGCATTTTCCGTTATGAACCTGCTCATTAGCCAAAACACTATTACAGCTTGGACACCAGTTTACAATAGCTTTTTTTCTGTATACTAAACCTTTTTTCATAAATTCTAAAAAGAAATACTGATTCCATTTATAGTATCCAACATCAGATGTTCTTAATACTCTATTCCAATCATAGCTTAAGCCAAGTTCTTTTTGCTGCCTTATAAAATTTTTAATTGCCTTTTCTGTAAAATCTTTTGGGTGAGACTTAAACTTAATAGCAGCATTTTCAGCTGGTAAACCAAAAGAGTCATAACCCATTGGATAAAGAACATTAAACCCCATCATTCTTTTATATCTTGCATAAATATCGCCTATTGTATAATTAAAAGCATGCCCCATATGAAGGCCTTCGCTACTTGGATACGGAAACATTTCTAAACAATAAAACTTTTTTTTAGTTGAATCCTCTTTAACTTCAAATATTTTATTTTCTTCCCATCTCTTCTGCCACTTCTGTTCTATTTTCTTAAAATTAATCTCTTTCTCCATAAAATTAATCTCGAAATTAGAGATTTAAAGGTTTCGTTCGAAATATAACTGTAAAATCCATTCCAGAAAAGCTTTATAAACCTATAAACCTGATAAATTATTATGAATAAGCCAACCTTTAACAGGAAAGTGACATTTACATTAGTTGGCACAATGTTTTCTTTAAGATGCCATAAACATTATTGGCTTAACTAAAGTTTCAGCGCCGATTTTAAGTTCAAACATCATCTAAAATTCAATTGAACCATATCTTTTTTGCTGAAATTTTATCAAACCTAAGCCAAACTACTAAAAAAATGCAACCTCAAATCTTAGCGGAACAATGCACTCTGACTTTGAAACAATTAGTATTAGAACAATTGAACCAAAAACAGAGAATAATCTTGGAGAAAGCAAAACAGCTTGAGGGCATTCAGGTTTCTAATCTAGTATTAACTTTGAAAGATGAGCTTGAATGCACGGACTCAGCAATCTGGAAAACTATTAGAAGTTTAAGAGATATGAATTTGCTTTCAGAATCAAATAAAATATCATTAACAGAATTAGGAAACTTTCTGTTGGGAGGACAAAATGTTAGCATTATTGAATCAAGGAATTAGCGCAGCAGAATCTCTACAAGAAAGATTAGCAGGAAAATCAGTTGAAGTGAAATTTGAAGCAAGAGAACCTGTTGAAGTAAAGGTAAGAAGTTTCAATCCTTACAGAAGAATAGTTGATGAAATATTAAAAGGCGATTTAACTGATTCAAAATCCCTAATATTAAAGTTAAATACAGTAAATCCAAATTCAACACAAGAGCAGTTATATTTGGGGGCAGTATTAGTCTTAGAATTAGTAAAGAAAGAAATAGTTGACACGATCTACAGGGGAGCGATAGATAGTCTAACAAATAGTAAGCCAACAAACGCCTTAATGGAATCTCTAAAATCCGTAGCAGATTATTTAGATGGAGTTCAACTTCTATCCTTAAGAAGTTTTTTAGGTAATGAAGTGGATAGTTCTGTAAATAGTGAAAGACTAGGCGATTGGAGATATCTTTAATTTTTTTCATGGGGTTTTTAAAATGTTATATGATGAACCACTAATAGATCCAATAAACCGGGGAAAGATGGACATGCTAGTAAAAAGGCTTAGAAAGCTTAATGCAGGTAGATATGGTTTAAGCAGTCTTGTTCCAAATTCACCTTTGATCAGGCAAACAACTTTACGTGAAAGAAAATTAGTAATCGGCTACAATTTAAATAAGTTAAATGCTTCACAAGATAAGCCAGTAATATTCACAGGTCAATGCTTAGTTAAAAATCAAGAGAATCTAGATTGCCCATTTACCCTAGAAGACGTATTTGAAATATTTTTACTTAGAGACCTAATGGATAAAACTGGTTTAAGTGCGGTTTGTATGATTCCTGACACGGTTTATTACAGATGTCTCGCAAATGTTTGGAAAGATACTAAATTTACTACAGAAGAAACAAGAAAAATAGTGGACCAAGCATCAGACCGTTATGTTGAACTAAGAAAAAGAATTACACCAAAAGTTAGATATGTAAGAACAAGCGAATTTGAAAATGAATTAATAAAAGCTAGTCAAGATTTAGATATAAAAGGCTTAATTCCAAAAATAAGGCAAATCTATGGTGGTAGGTTTCTAAAAGAAGGCGAAGTTCATGAACAAAGTTTCTTGCCGCTTGAATTTGGCCTAATCACACTACTCGCTCCAAAACAGCTAGGCGAAGAAAATAAAAATTTGCTTGTATTTGCACAACCAGACGAAATTTGTAGCATCAAAGCAGCTGAAACAATAATCGCAGAAAGAAATGGGCACATTAGCACACCTTCTTTAGGCCTGATTGGGCAACTCGCATTACCTCCTTTATATTTCCCGCCAAATTTAGAAAAAACAAGAATGTTTAGAGAAACCCCAGAGCTTAGGATACATCTAAATGAAGAAGAGTCCGTAA
>CAYIHC010000130.1:0-3041 GCA_964363105.1 Candidatus Woesearchaeota archaeon
AATTTGCAAGGAGTTGGATCAAAAAAAGCGCCCATCAAAATCCTTTTCAAAAATTTCGTCATTTACTTCGTATTTTAATTTTATAGGGATATTTACATTGTTTAGATTTTCGTTTACATAAATGCTGAAATCTTCTGATTCTGTATCATCTGCCTCTAAATCGCCGATATAAATATAATTGCTTGTTGACAATAGTTTGTAGTCTGTTGAATCGGATAATTCAAGTTCTAATGACTGGATATTCTGCCTGCCGACATTTGCTATTTCAATTGTGAATTTACCACTATTGCCGCTTGTAACAATATCGCTTGCAACTATATAGGGTTTAATTTCCAAACGCTTTTTTTCAACATTTATAAAAAATTCATATTTTGAGCTGTCTTCTTTGTCATCTTTATAACGGTGTTTGATTGTAAACTTGCTTTTTCCATCTGCGGCATTATTATCTACTTTTAACTTAAAATCTTTGTATGTAACTTCTCTTGAGTCTATCCTGCCGATGTCTATAAATGGACTTGAAGCATAAAGTGAAAATGGAAATTCAGGAATGATTTCTAATGTAGTGTTATGATCTGTTAGATCCATGGTGTTTTCAATTTTTAATGTTACTTCTACTACTTCCCCGGCTCTTACAGGATTTGGATCCTGATTAGCTATATCAATTCTTAGTCTTTGTGCATTAACTGAAAAGCTAAATAAGATTAACAATAATACTAAGAAGATTAATCTTTTCATTTTACACCTCTCTTGGTTATTTTGTCTATTGAACCATCTTTTAAATAGATTACTCTTTCTGCATGATGGACTAAACCCAAGTCATGTGTAACTAAAACAACTGTTTTTCCTTCTTTTTCATGTATGTTTGTAAGAAAATTCATAACTTCTTCACCTGTTTTTGAATCTAAGTTTCCAGTTGGTTCATCTGCTAATATCACATCAGGATTATTTGCTAATGCTCTTGAGATTGCAACTCTTTGGGATTGGCCGCCTGAAAGCTCATTTGGTTTATGGTTTAATCTTTCATTTAATCCAAATTTTGTCAATAAATCAACTCCGACTTTTAATCTTAAATTCTGGTTAATATTCTGGAACATCATAGGTAGGGTAACATTTTCCAAGGCGGTTAATGTTGGGATTAAATTAAACTGCTGAAAGATAAAACCTATGGCTTTACCTCTTAAGTTTGCTAATGTAGATTCTGATAATTTCGTAATGTCATTTCCATTAAGAAATATTGTTCCTTTTGTTGGCAAGTCTAAACAACCAATAATGTTTAACGCAGTAGATTTTCCTGATCCAGATGGTCCTACAACAGCAACGAATTCTCCCCTATTAATTTTTAAAGAAACATCTCTTAGAGCGTTTATTTCGTTGTTTCCCATTTGATATGTTTTCCAGACATTTTTTAATTCTATAACTGGTGTGTCCATGATTAATACTAGAAATACAAGATTATAAAGATTTTTGATTGACCTCTTTTTTATTTGTATCCGCCTTCTCAGTTTTATTTTGTTTGTAATGTCTATCCTTATCTTTAATCAGACCTGCAAATAACTGGAGATTTTGAATCGTATCTTTTATATTGAGATTTTTCGTTTTCTCTGATAGTTTGCCAAGCTAGACAGTTGCGAAAACTGCCAATAAAGTGACTATAACGGCATAAACTATTGGCCCAAAATTTTTCAAGTCTAAATTTTCTATAAATTGTTTAATAACATCATTCCATGCCAAAGCAGCTACTAGACCAAAGGCTGTTGTTATCAATGTTGTGAATTTTTCAATTACTTGTTGTTTCATAAAATATATACTGAACTAATCCTATATTAAGTTTTTGAATTCATAATCTTTTTAAAACAAAATTAAAAGTTTAATTAATGCCAGACTGGTTATTTCATATTGCACTGCCTTATTTATTGGCAACCATTTTTAAGGTAAAAGAGATACGATTAATAGTATTTGGATCTTTAATGCTTGACATAAGCAGTTTGTTATTTGCACTTAATGAGTTCACAAATTGGTTTAATCAAATAACATTAGTGAATTATCTAACCATGACTCATAGCATTTTAGGCGCTTTATTATTTGCTTTGGCGTTTATGTTTTTTACAACTAATTATCTGAGAAGTTTTATCATACTGTTTGCAGCAGGATTACTCCATATATTCTTGGATTTGTTTCAATATGGGGCTGATGTAAGGTTATTTTGGCCATTATCATTTGAAAAGTTTTCATTTCCTATATTTGATCCTACTTCCGGATTAATGTTGGTTTTAGCTATTTTGTTGTTTATAATTGCAATTATTATTGAGAAGAGAGATAATTTTGAGTTTAAGATTAAGTTAAGCAAAATTCAATGGACTGTTGTTTTTCTTTTAATTTATGTTCTATTAAGTCACTTTTCAATTCCTACATTAAGCAAAGAAAATATCTATAATGCCGGTTTTTTGAAAAATCCTTCAGAGTTTTATAATAAGGAGATTGCATTAACAAGGGCGCATGTGATTAGTAATAATGAAGTTGAGGTTGATGGAATGAAGATTAAAGTAAAAAATAAAGAGTTAACAATTGGTGAGATAGTATCATTAAAAGGAATTTATTCTAAAGATGGCTTGGAAGTTAGTTATGAACATGAGAACAATAACAGGAAGGTTATAGGTTCTGTTATTGGTGCTTTAGTGGGATTGTTTTTATTAATCTTTGGTGGATTTAAAAATGGATTTAGCTATATTTTTGAAAAGATAAAGCTTAAAACTTAAACCTCTATTCTGTTTTTGATATGCCGGTGTAATCTAATCTGGTAAGGTGACGGTCTCGAATAGCTTTTCTTTCAGAGAAAGAACACGAATAACTTCGGTTCCCACGCACGGGAAACCTTCACGAAAGAAAGAGATGAGTTAACCGTTGTCAGAAATGACATCTAGGTTCAAAGAGCTTTTCTTGGGAAGAAAACCTCGGAAAAGAAAGAAAATCCTGGCACCGGCGTAAGTTTTTTAAAGATTGTTAGAACAGAGAAAGAATGAAAATTGGCATTGATGTTGATG
>CAYIHC010000131.1:0-2647 GCA_964363105.1 Candidatus Woesearchaeota archaeon
AGAAAATTATTTTTTAAAGTATAAAATTTTAAACATAGATATCCAATATGTTGGAGATGTAAAGAAGAGTTAGTCTTCAGATTAGATTATTCTTGGTTTATCTCTTGTGATGAAATCCGTCCAAAAATGAAAGAAGAATCGAAAAAAGTAATTTGGTATCCAAAACATACAGGAGATTTAATGCAGGATTGGTTAGACAACATGGAAGACTGGAACATCTCAAGAAGGAGATACTGGGGTCTACCCTTAATGTTTTTCGAATGTTCTAAATGTCATAAATTAGAAGTTATAGGCTCAAAAAAAGAATTAAAAGAAAGAGCAGTTAATCCAAAAGAAGTTGATAAGTTGCCAGAATTACACAGGCCTTGGATAGATAAAATCAAAATTAAATGCAAATGTGGTCAGGAAATAGGAAGGATAAAAGAAGTAGGTGATTGCTGGCTAGATGCGGGAATAGTTCCATTTTCAACTTTAAAATATTTTGAAGACAAAACTTATTGGAAAAAATGGTTCCCGGCTGATTTGGAAATTGAAATGCGTGCTCAAGTAAGATTATGGTTCTATTCACAATTATTTATGTCCATTGTATTAGAAGGTGTCTCTCCTTATAAAAGAATATTGGCTTATGAGGAAGTAAGGGATGAAAAAGGCGAGCCTATGCATAAATCAAAAGGGAATGCAATCTGGTTTGATGATGCAGTTGGAAAAATGGGGGCAGATATAATGCGCTGGCAATACTGCTCTCAAAATCCGCAATATAATTTAAACTTTGGTTTTGGTCCTGCAAAAGAAATTGAAAGGCATTTGTTAATAATTAAAAATCTGGCAAATTATGTTAAGCAAAATTGTTTAAAGCCAGCTAAAACTTACAGCAATGATCTTGCTAGTTTATGGTTGTTGTCCAGAAGAGAAAACCTAAAACAAAATGTTACAGCTTACTTAGATAACTTAGAGTATCACAAGGCTATGGAATTAATAAAAAATTTCTTCTTAATAGACTTATCAAAAACCTATATCCATTTTATAAGAGATTCTTTAGAAGATCAAAAAGTCCAGAAGGTTTTATACGACTCTTACTTTGATGCTTTAACATTATTGGCTCCATTTTTGCCCTTTACCTCAGAGAAAATAAATTTAGATATTTATAAAAAAGAATCAATACATCTCCAAGAGTGGCCTAAACCAGATAAAAAGTTAATTAACAACGATCTTGAACAATCAATGCAGTCAGCAGATTTGTTAATACAAAGTATAATGGCCTTAAGGAGCAAAGAAAAAATAAGTGTGAGATGGCCTCTAAAAACAGCAGTTGTTTACATTACTAAAGAGAAAGAAGAAGTAATTCTAGCCTTAAATAATCTAAAGGAATTAATCTTAAAACAAACAAATGTAAAAGATATAAACTTTGAAATAATTGAAAAGGAATTGGACAAGGAATTAACAGGCATGCCCTTCGCTTACGGTCATTTAATATTAGATTTGGAAATGACTAAAGAATTAGAACAGGAAGGCTTCTCAAGAGAGTTAACAAGAAGAATACAGGACTTAAGAAAAAAAGCGGGCCTAAAAAAAGAACAGGATATTGAACTTTATATTTCTTTTGAAGTTGATTTAAAAGATTGGTTAAAACAGATCAAAGAAAAATGTGGCATTAAAAAGTTGCATTTAGAACCAATTAAAAACGCCAAATTTAAAGATCAGGGAGAAATAAAAGAAAAGAAGTTTGAGATTGGATTTAATGTTATTTAATTACCATTCGTCCCTCAGCTTATCTATCCCACAAAATGGTGCATATATGATAACGAAACAAGTGGTTAAGGCTTATCAAAACTCGATGAGGAAAAACTTCAATTAATACCCCCCCGTTAGATCTAGATCTCTCTTATCTTGATAGGAATTTTATTTTTTCTTAATATATCTGAAATTTCTTTATACCTTTCAATTTCTACTAAAATCCCATTTGAAATTTTTTCGGCATTGCACTCTTCAACTTTACCTTTTTGTGTATATATTTTGTTGCCCTTTTTTAATTTATATCCTAAAAGTTTTCTGATTAAGCGCATTTTATCCTTTTGTTTTAATCTGTTTAATTCGTATTCTATCAAAACAAATCTCTTCTCTTTTTTAGTCTCAGTCCTGAATCGCCCATAAACAGATATTCCATATATTCCCATTTCCATTCTCAATTCTTCCCACTTGCTATTATTTAGGTCGTCTATAATAGGTATTATTGGATGGGCTATTCTCTTTATCTTCCAGCTTTTTTCAGATTTGGTTTCAAATTCAATTAACGATTTTTTTATAACGTCATCTATTGCTTCTTTATTATTTTCTTTTACATCTATGAATAAATCGATATCTGATTCTCTTCCATAGTCCCCTCTTGCAAAACTACCAAATAAGATTATACTTCTGATTTTTTCTTTTTCTTTTAAATTTCCAAACAGTATTGACAGAAAATCATATAAGTAGGATAGCATTTTATTTCTCAATCATCTCTTTTAGTTTATACAATAAGGATAAGTCTTCATTTACTTCTTTAGCATCTTTTTCTTTACCATAACAAAGCCTGTTTCTTAAACTATCAATCTTTACCAACAATGAGATTACCTCTTCCTTCATCGGAAAATCAAATGGAAAAGTCTCT
>CAYIHC010000131.1:2657-2888 GCA_964363105.1 Candidatus Woesearchaeota archaeon
TGCTCTCTTTTCTGAAACAAAAAAGCGGTGATTTACATTAAAACCTGGATCAATTAATTTATTTTTAAGAAGAAAAACCGCAAAAAGGTTTGCAGAAGCTTCGGAAACACCAAAACCAACTAATTTTTGCCTCTCTACAATAACGTTCATCCTAATCTTTTCTTCGATATCTGTCAAAAACATTTTAAAGTTCTTTATATGTTCTTCTATACTTGGCATAAAATCACATAG
>CAYIHC010000132.1:0-2828 GCA_964363105.1 Candidatus Woesearchaeota archaeon
AAACAATAATATATGATTCTTACAGTAAATGGGTAAGAAGCTGGAGAGATTTACCTTTAAGAATTAATCAATGGGCAAATGTTGTCAGATGGGAAACAAAGGCAACTAGATTATTTTTAAGAACAAGAGAATTTTTATGGCAGGAGGGGCATTGTGTTTATGAAACAAAAGAAGAATGTGATAAAGAAACTATTGGGTATTTGAAAGAATATAAGAATCTATGTGAAGAATTATTAGCACTGCCTGTTTTAATAGGCAAGAAAAGCGAGAATGAAAAATTTGCAGGTGCTTTGTATACAACAAGCATAGAAAGTGTGATGCCTGATGGAAGAGGACTGCAGATGGGGACTTCTCATAATTTAGGACAGGGATTTGCAAAGGCATTTAATATTAAATTTTTAGGAGAAGATGGGAAAGAGCATTTACCATGGCAGAATTCATGGGGGGTTTCAACGAGATTGATAGGTGCTTTAGTAATGGTGCATGGTGATGATAAAGGAATGATAATACCGCCGAAAGCTGCTGAAAATAAAATTGTAATTATTCCAATATTAACTGGAGATAATGAAAAAGTATTGAAAAGAGCTAAAGAAATTTCTAAAGAATTAAATAAGTTTAATGGAATATTAGATGATAGAGAAAGCTATACACCTGGATGGAAATTTAATGAGTGGGAATTAAAAGGAATTCCATTAAGAGTTGAGGTTGGACCTAAAGATATTGAAAAGAAACAAGTAATTTTAGTAAGGAGAGATACGAGTGAGAAGATTGCTGTTAAAGATAAGGATTTAAGCAAAGAAGTTGAGAATGTTTTAGGTTTAATACAAGAGAATCTATTTAATAAAGCTAAGAAATTAATGGAATCTAGGATTATAAATGTTAAAAACAAAAGTGAATTTAAAAAAGCTATTAACGATGGAAAGGCTGCTAAGGGGTTGTGGTGTGGTGATGTTTTATGTGAAAAAGAAATCAAGGATGAGACTGGAGCTAAAAGTCTAAATATGCCGTTTGATCAACCTAAAAATATAAAAGAAAATTGTTTTTATTGTGGTAAGAAATCTAATGTTATTTGTTACTTTGGGAAGAGTTACTAGGCTGGGTTAAGATTTGCCTTGCTTTTCTGTAGAGTTTTCTATTATCATAATTTATTGCTGTGAGATATCCTGCAAGAAATAGGTAAAGTCCGCCCATTAGTCTGACTGGTGATGGGATGTTGCTATTAAAAGTCATATATGAACTTATTAAAAATATAGGTGTGTATAAACAGGAAATAGTAACATAGGAAATTTTAATCTTTGCATTAATCATATTTATTACACGTTCTTCTAATCTTAAAAACTTTATAGCCCTTAATGTGCCTTCGAATGTTAACCCGCCTTGAGATTCTTTGTTTTTGATTATCCTGTCAAAATCACTTTTTGTTTCTTCTTTTAGTCCTTCTGTCAATCTTTCATAAGTTAGTCCTATTAATCCCAAATGCTTTTCTAGAGTTTCTTTGTTTTGCATAAGGCTTTTTTGAAAATTAGATTTTTAAGCTTTTCACTACTATTACTAATATAGAACTACAGTCACATTTGCTTTTGCCTGTGATCCTGGGTATTCTATTAATAATTTATCAGGGCCTGATTTTTCTGTTAATTTAAAATTAACTCCGAAAGAGCTTAAGCCTTCTGTATTGCCTCCTGAGGTGCTTTCTAGAGTTAAATCTGATTGTGATGGAAGAGCAACATTTACACCACCACTTTCTTTTTGGATTTCAATATTAATGTTTTCATTTGTTGATCTTTTGCCGAATGAAGATGAGTCTGTTATCAATGTCATGTTGAAATTATTACTTGATGTTTGTGCAGAACCTAAATCTAATCTTCCACCACCATTAGTTACTATATTAACTTCTTCTGAATTTACGTTTCCATTTCCATTAAGGTCTATTGCTATTTTGTAATCTGGAGCAGAACCAATGTAAACTTTATATGTTTTTCCTGAAACAACTAAATTTGCAACTGCGTTTGTTCCTAGTGTGCCTGTATAGATAACTTCTTTTCCACCTTCTGATAAATCTACGAAACTTATTTGATTTGTGTCAGGGCTTATTGATCTATATCTTAAAATATTTGTTGTTCCTGTTTTATCATTTTTGTTTGTTAAAGTAAAATAGTCTTGTATACTGATTATATAATTTGAAGTGCTTGATGCTTCTATGAAATACAAACTATCCTCATCATTGCCTAGAGTTAATGTTCCGCCATTATTTGAGATTAATGGAATTGTATAGGTTCTTCCTTTTTGATTTGTAAATGTTAATCTATATTTGCTTCCTGTTGGATTAAACATTAATACTGAACTTTTGGAATTTGCTTTTGAATCTAGTCCATTATAGAATATATCCCAAGTTCCTAGGAATAACTCAGGGTTTTTTATTGATTTTTTTACACTACTACCTTGACTTACAAAAATATCACTACCTTTAATTGATTTTGCCTTTGCACGGTATTTGATATTGTTTATTTTTACCTGCGTTGAAGATTTTTCTCCCTTGATTTTAACTTCAGCATCTGAAATTTGTTTACCATCTATCTCAATGCCTTGTTTGAATGCATCATCATTTATAGTGTCTTTAATTTTAAATATTCTGCTGCCAAAGTAAAATACAGCTAAGTCGCCTGTTTCACTTTCCAATACATCTGATAACGATATGAAGGTATTGTTTATTAATTCTGTTTCTCCTTCTTCTAAATTGCTGCTTCTTATTCCATCTACTGAGAACATAGCTTCATTATTCCCTGCTAATAAAAGCTTTACAACGTAGTTTTTTCCATCCTGTGTAT
>CAYIHC010000133.1:0-2827 GCA_964363105.1 Candidatus Woesearchaeota archaeon
ATCCAGTTGGAGCACCTAAAAATCATGAAGGAGTTACAAGGCCTTTAGCAAAACCAAATAGATTCATAAACTTAAAGCAAGATATAGTTAAGGCAAATAATAATCGAACATTTTAGTCATATATTTAGGATTGTTCAATGCCTCAATTAGTTTCATTTCAAACTCTCTCTTCGAACCCCACGTAGTAATCGCCATCCATTTCTTTATTTTCTTCCATGTTTGTTCAATAGTTTCTCGTGACGGTTGTATTGTTTCACATAAATTTCACTATGCCTACATATACCTAAAATGTCATCGATGTTTCTGACTTTACCTTCTTCATTTAAATACTCATAAAAAATGCGTATAGAGGATAAGGCAGAAACAATTCCAGAAGCTGTGTTAAACATCCATTTATCAATACACCATCTAAAGAAACATTCCAAAGTGTAAGCGTCTAATTCTTCAGGTCTTGACTCTTCATCGAGTGCAAGATAATCATTAACCAGCAAATCAACATCAGATATATGCTTTTTTATAGTTTTTTCGCCAACTCCATTTTTTGACAGATATTCTTTAAATTTCTGGATTGTTTTACTATTTTCTTGTTGGATTATTTCGTATTCTTCCATAAGTTACACCAGTTGTAGCAAATTTTTTATTCCTTTCATATACCCACAATAACACTTCTTTATTAACTCCAGAAATACTACTATTTAAAACTTTAAAAGCCTTTTCTATCCGCTTCGAAGCAAAGATGTAACTTACAACAACAAATGTGCAGAATTTATTTAAATGTTATTTTTCCGTTCATTAGTTTCAAAATACTTGTTTAATTTTGATAAAAATCCTGCGTCTATTAGAACAATTGTTTTTTCCATTATATTAAACCTCCTTTAATATTTATAAAAGAATAAGGAAAGTAATCATCCAGCAACCTTCTCAGATCACTGGGGTGTATGTTGGTATTAGTAGTAGTATTCTCTTTATAAATTTTGGCTTGTAACAACATTGCGTTGGTCTATGACATTTGGCACCCTCTTTAAACACTTCTTTGTGAGTAAAAATGAGGTGGTCCAAGTGGAACAGAAAATATTAAAAATACTCAAGGAATTAGAGATAATATGAAAAACAACCTAATTGAAATCAAGAAAGAGATAGTGATAGAAAGGCTTAGACAGATTCCCCCAAAAGTAAGTATAGCTTTTGGAATGAGTAGTGAGTTTATGTCAAGAGACGATATGATAGAACAGGTTAAAAAAGACACTGAAATAGGAAAAAGAATTGTAGAGATACAATTTACATATCTAAAAGCTTTTAAAAAAGATAGTTTGATGAGCAATTAAAATGGCGAGAGTATAAACCTTTGTTTAATGGATATTAAAACCTATAACAACAAAGGTGTAGAATTTATTTAAATGTTAGTTTTCCTGTTCATTATCTTAAAAACAAATATTAAAACAACATGAGATATTAAGAACAATGATAATATGGAATAAAAAGAAGCTGTAAAAAATGGTTTAGGAAATAGATTAATTAAAAGGTCTTTTGACGGATCCAATATCCAGAAATTGTTGAAAAAGACTAATTGATGAAATTTCAAAAATATAAGGTTAAAGTCTGTTATAGATAATAAGATTATAAGCAATAAGCTAACAACAAAAGAGTAAATTGACGGCTTTAACAGTGAATCTTTTGCTAATAAAATAACAAGGGATAATAAAGTCAAGACAAACAGTATTTTTGAGATTAATAAAAGATTATAGACGTCTTTAAGATGAGTTATTTCTTTTTCATTAAATAACTGTTGGTTTAATTCTTCCTTCCCCTTAAGATAATTTACAACATTTAAAACTGAAGATTTATTTTTTTCATAATTGTCTAGATTTAATTTATAAAAAAACATTAAATTTGAAACAAGCTGTATTGAAAGCATTAAAACAAATACAAATATTACTATTGTTTTTAGTATTGTTTTCATTGTTAATATTGAATTTTTTTAAGAGCTTTAACAGCGACTTCTATCATTTTATTATTTGGTTCTCTTGTTGTTATTTTCTGCATTAATAAGCCGGGAAATGTCAATGGCTTTATTATACCTGATTTAAGCTGAGATGATAATTTCAAGGCTTCATAGCTTAACCCCATTATCAAGGGAATTATTAACAATCTTAATGGAAAGAAGATTAATTTTTGCTTTATTAAAGACAAGGTTTTTATTAGTGGGAAAAAATAATTTAAAATTGTTGGTATTAAAGCAAATAAAATTATGCTTATTACTAAGGTGATTATTATAAACGAGGTTCCACACCTTGGATGTTCTTTTGGGAATTTTTTAATATTTGCTACTGTTAAATTTTTGTTTGATTCATAGCATGCGATTGTTTTATGCTCTGCACCATGATACTGGAATAATTTGTATACTTCTTTTGATCTTGAAATGATTAATAAATAAGCTACAAATATTATTATTTTTATTATTCCGTCTGTTAAATTGAAAAGAAATGGTTTTGTAGATTCTTTTAAGCCAATGAGATAAGTAAGGAGATATGGTAATAAAATAAAAAATATTACTACAACTACAAAAGACAATAAAATCATTAATAGAATTGAAAAGTTAGAGATTTTTTCTTCTTTGTTGTCTTCCTGTATATTTGCGCTCCAAGTTAGGGCTTTTAGACCTGTTATTGTAATTTCAAGAAATATCAAAAAACCACGTATTATTGGTATCTTAAACCAGATATTTCTTTTTATTGTTTCTGTTTTGACAATTATCTTTTTACCTTTTCTGACAGCCTTAGCTATCTTTTCCTTATTACGCATCATTACACCTTCAATTAAAGCCTGA
>CAYIHC010000134.1:0-2799 GCA_964363105.1 Candidatus Woesearchaeota archaeon
ATGAATCTTTAGCGAGATTATTAGTTAGCGATTCTAATTCAGATATAGGGAAAAATGGAGAACTTAAAACCTTTTAATTTTGAAGAAGCTTTTGAAATTGTTGAGGATTTAATTTATTGTGATAAGGTTTTATACCTGAGGGGTTTTGTTTTAGGGAGATTTAGAATTGAGCAAAGATTATTTGTGTCACCTTGGTCTGGTTATCGTCCGTATGATACCTAAATAGTCTTTTTTAAATTAATCTTCGCAAGAACCATTTTATGCATTCTTTGTAGGAATTCCTGTTTGGATTCGGCTTTTAATATATCTGAAATGCCTTGAGATATTAAATTAAATGCAAAAGGTGATGGTATTAAAGTGAATTTTTCTTTTATCTCTAATTTATCCTCTTCTATTTGTTTTAATAGTAACTTTGCATTGTTTATATCCATTAAATCTTCTAATACTTCTCTTCTTGCTTCTTTTAAAATAGGGAAATCATTTGAAATTCTTTTGACTGCTGACATTAGTATCATTGAAGAGACTTGTTGTCGGCCTACATACTTTCTTTTGCCTTTATACTCTCTTAGAATCATGTAAGATCTTCCAGCACAATGCCTAAATCTTCTTTTTAGAATTTCTGATTTGTCTATTGCTTTTTCAGCTACTGCTTTTATGTTTTCTGATTTTAGAATTCTTAATGCTTTCATAATTTTTATTGGTTTTCTGCCCGATAAATAAAATCCGTTGTCGTTGATACCTACTTCGACGTCTATATGCTGCGTTCTTAGGATAATATAAGCTAAACATCTTGATAAACAATCATTTACTCTTCTACCATATAATGAATGAACAATAACAAATGTTCTTCCATTGTCATCTCTGTATTCTTCTAGGATTAACTTTTTTTCATTTGGGATTTCTAGGAATTTAAACTGTTCAAGGAAATAGTCATAAATTGCTTCTGAGGTTTCATTTTTTGTGTAAAGATGTTGGTTTATGAAATCTAAGACTTCTTCTTTAGGTTTTTTCATTCTTTCTGACATTAATTTTCTGAATCTTTGGATTTCCAATGCTAAATCAAAGGATAATGGAAGCATTTCTGAAAACCAAGATGGAACTGTTGGTAATTTGCCTGGTGCAGGGATAACTTCTGCTGTCATTCCTCTTGCAAATAGGAATTGATAAGTATTACCGCCTAAGACAAAAATATCGCCTCTTTCTAATTTTTCTAAGAAGCTTTCATCTATGGTTCCGATAAAATTGTTTTTGTGCTTTACTTTTACACCTGTTTGATCTGGAATTGTGCCTATATTTGTCATATAAATAACTCTTGCCATTTTCCCTCTTTTGCCTATTTTTCCTTCATTAAACCATATTCTTGCATAAACATGTCTGTCTTCTAAGGTTGTATATTCACCTGCTAAATATTTTATAATTTCTAAAAAATCATACTTGGATAAATCTTTGTAACAATAAGATTGTTTTATTAATAGGTATAATTCTTCTACATCCATAACTTCGTTTATAGAAATTCCAATAATTTGTTGTGCTAAGACGTCTAAACAATTTGTGGGAATATGAACCTTGTCTATTTTTCTTTCTATTGCGGACTTTAGCATAACTGAACACTCTACTAAATCGTCTCTATCTAAAACTATTAATCTTCCTTTTGTTATTTCATGTAGTTTGTGGCCTGATCTTCCTGATCTTTGTAGTAATCTTGCAACTGATTTTGGAGAACCTAAACAGATTACTAAGTCTATGTAACCAATGTCAATACCTAACTCCAAGGAGGTTGAACAGACAACTGCTTTTAACTTACCTTTTCTTAGATCATCTTCTAATTGGAATCTGTGTTCCTTGCTTAAAGAACCGTGATGGGCACCTATTAAAGAAATTTCTTTTTTTGTTGTTTCTTCTATTGCTACATAATTTTTAGGAAATCTTTCTTTTAAATGGTGAACAACTCGCTCTGTTCCTGCTCTTGTATTTGTAAATATTAAAGTTGTTTTATGTTCTTGAATTAGTTTGTCTATTAAATTGTATAAATCTTTTGAGAGGTTTTCAAATGTGGTGTCTATTAAATTTTTTGTTGGTGTTAAAACTTCTAAATCTGATTTTTTTAAGCCTGAAATGTCAATAATTTTACAATTTCTATTACTGCCTACTAAGAATTGTGCTATTTGATCTAAAGGAGCAACTGTTGCGGATAAACCGATTCTACAAATAGCAGGGGATAATCTTTGTAATCTTTCTAATGATAAGGATAAATGAACGCCTCTTTTGTTTTCTGCGATAGTATGGATTTCATCTAGGATTACATAGGTTGTATCTTTTAAATTGTCTGCAAATTTTGGAGATGATAAAATCAAGGCTAGAGATTCTGGGGTTGTTATTAAGATGTGGGGTGTTGTTTTAAGCATTTGAGCTCTTTCTGCTACAGTTGTATCTCCTGTTCTAACTGCTACTCTTATTCCCAATTTTTTATTTGCTAATTTTTCCATTTCTTCTAAAGGGGTTAAAAGGTTAACTTTGATGTCATTGTTCAAGGCTTTTAACGGAGAAATATAAACGCAGTAAATCTTGTTTTCTAAAATGTTTTTTTGTGATAAGTCTATTAACTCGTTTAAGACAGCTAAAAAAGAAGTTAATGTCTTACCAGTGCCTGTTTGGGCTGATACTAAGATATTTTGTCTTTTGTGGACTTCTGAGACACCATATAACTGTGGTAAGGAAAATTCTTTAAATTTATTGAAAAACCAAGTTCTGACTAATGGGATTAATAGCTCTTTTACTGTTTCTGAGTTATCTGGCTGT
>CAYIHC010000135.1:0-2797 GCA_964363105.1 Candidatus Woesearchaeota archaeon
ATTTTTCATAATTTAATTCTTTTAGAGCTGATTGAAGACTTCTCTTTATTTCTTTAATACCTCCAGAATACTTTGGAAATAACAATGAATCTATTATAGCCTTTTCCTTTTCAGCAATAACTAAATCCCCTATCTTTGTATAACCAAAAAATCTGTTTTTTGATACTGTAATATATTTAAAACCATTAATTTCTTTTGTATATTTTGTTGTTGCGAGGAATATCTTGTTTGGTGTTTGATCACTAAAACCATAATAATTTAAGGCTGTCCAAAACGAAAGGTAGGATGGATAGTTTATAGTAGTTGCAATTAAAAACTCATTAACATCTGCAAAGGATAGAAATCCATTTCCAACTCTCTTTATTATCTTTTTTCTTTTTAAGGCCTTTACCAGATTATAAGCCTTAATTTTACTGAAATTTAATAGAAGGCAAAGGTCTCTGATCCTAAATACTACAACACTGCTTCTTCTTAAGGCCTCATACATTTCCGATTCTAGTTTGCTTAATTGCATTTTTCTTCCATTTTAGTAGTTTTTTTACTAATATAACAGAAAATTACTATTTAAAGCTTTCTATTTCCCTAATAGGAAATAAGCAAGTCTTTATATATAAGTGTGCCCTTAAATGTATCATGGTAATAAAGTCCTTAACAATAACTGAAGAAGCGTATAATTCCCTTAAAAGACTAAAGTATGGTGATGAAAGTTTTAGCAAGGTAATTATAAGAGTGGCTAAAGAAAAAAAGCCAGATGTAAAGAAGTATTTTGGTATTCTTAGGTCTAGCAAAACAACAACAGAAGAATGGATAAATCGAATCAAAAAAAACAGGAATGAGTTTGATAAGCACTTTACAGATAGGCAGGTAAGGCTAAGAAGGGTGGGTGGATAATGGCGATTCTAGATTCTTCAGCGATTATTCATATTCTAAAAGGAACAGAGAAAGGAAAGTTAATGGTTGGTAATTTCAATGATGAATTAACAACTACAACTTCTTTATGTATCCATGAAACCCTCTTAGGCACAAAAGAAAAAGAACGAGAGGCAACATTGTCATTTTTACAGAGCTTAGAAGTAATTTCATTCGATAAAGAATCTGCTTTAGAATCAGTTAAAGTTGAGGAAAGGTTATATGATAAAGGTAAACCAATAAACAAAATAGACATCTTCATAGCAGCTATATGTCTGACAAAAGATACGTCTCTATTAACAACAGATAATGATTTCATAAATGTAGAAGGACTTAAAGTTATTAAGGTCTAATCTTTAGCAATTTTCCATAACTGTTCAAAAAATTGTCTAAAAGAAGCAGCTATCTCTTTGCTTGTTATCAAAAGGCAAGAAGGCTCTTCATGTGTGAATATTAAAGTTTTATTCCCAATAACGTCTACAGCTGCAGGTGTAAATCCTTCTATCACCCTTACTTCTGTAAATGGTAATTTTTTTAAGATCTTATAATGTTCATTCCCCCTATCTGAAAAAATAAACTTACAATGTTTTTTCATCCTAACTCTTTCTTTATTCCATTTTTGCCACATCATATTAAACTTTTTATCTTTGTGCGAGATTATACCCATAGCTAATAATATATTCCCTTGTTTTAGATAGTCCAAAAGCATTTGTGCAACAGTTTCAATTCCTTTTAACCCTTTGTAAATTGTTGCCTCATACTTTTCGTCTGATTTAGACTGTAACGCTTTGAGTTGCGGTAAAACATCTTTTAATTCTTCTTCTTGTTTCTTATGTTTAATCTCTCTTTCACTTAAATAATTTAAAATACGAGTGGGATCAGATGCTGAAAAGTATCTTGTTTTTTCTTTTAGAATAAAACTTACAAGACCCTTTTTGATTAATCTATCCAAAATCTGATAGACTTTACCACTCGATATCCCAGCACCTTCTATTATCTTACCAGTAGTTGTTTGACCAAGTTTTAGCAGTGTAAGATAAACCTTAACCTCGCCTTTTGTCAGTCCAATTTCCTCCAATAAATTTTCGTATATCACATTTAGTAGTTTAAATCAACTCTTTTTAAATCTTGCTATTTACACCCCACCAGAGAGGGGATAAAATTTATATACCGCAACAGTTATTCTAAAGCAGTGGTAATGAGGATCAAAATGCAAAAGAAAAATTTCATTAAATTTGGTTTACTTTTTATAATTCTTTTAATCGGATTAATAGGTTGTTCAAAAGATGATAACGAAACAAAGGTCGGTGTTTTATTACCTTTATCAGGACCAGCTGCTTATTATGGCGAACAATCAAGAAAAGGGATAGAGATCGCCAGACAAGAAATATCAGAACAATACCCAGAACTTAAAATTAAGGTTTACTATGAAGATAATCTTTATACTCCTAAAGGTGGCGTTGATGCTTACCGTAAATTGATGGATATTAATCAATTAGATAGTGTAATAACTGCTGCTAGTCCGGTTTCATTAGCAGTCCTACCTTTATCTACAGAAGATAAAATCTTACAAATAGCTATCTTTTCTTCAGCAGATAAATATACAACTTTTAATGATTTAACATTCAGAGTAAGCACTACAAGTAAGCCAGAAATAGCAAAGATGTCTGAATTTATAAAACACAGTAATTTTAAAAATTTAGGGATACTTTATTTCAATAATGATTTTGGCATTAGTTACAAGGAGTCTTTGAAGAAAGAGTTGTCAAAACTTCAAGCCAATGTTAAGATAGTTGGTGAAGAAGGTTTTTTATTAGAGACTTCAGATTTTAGGACTTCATTAATTAAACTAAAAGAGAATAACCCTGATGCTATTTTTATTGTTGGC
>CAYIHC010000136.1:0-2757 GCA_964363105.1 Candidatus Woesearchaeota archaeon
AGATAGAGTATGATGGAAAGGTATTTTGTTTTTCGACAAAGACGGGGTTTTTTGTGACACGAAGAAAAGGAAAGATTGCTATTCAGGGAAATACTTTGCGTGCGGAGACAACTTTATTATCTGCTGCAAACCCAAAATTAGGAAGATTTGATCCTTATCAACCAATTGCTGCACAGATTAATTTACCGCCTGCCTTGATAAACAGATTTGATTTAATTTTTCCTGTAAGAGATATTCCTAATAAAGAAAAAGATGAGAAGATTGCAAGTCATGTTTTAGAAACTATGAGAAATGTAGAAAGATCAAAACCAGAGATATCAAATGATTTCATGAAAAAATATGTTTCATATGCAAGACAAAAGTGTAAACCACAATTAACAGACAGATCAATCCTTGCTATAAAAAATTTTTATGTTAACTTAAGAAATTCCGGAAATAGCGGCGATGGGGAGTTAGCACCAATACCGATATCTGCAAGACAACTTGAGGCAATTGTCAGACTAGCAGAAGCAAGTGCGAGAGTGAGATTAGGAACAAAGGTTACAGTAAAAGATGCTGAAAGAGCAATAAATATCATGATGGCATGCTTACAAGCAGTAGGAATAGACCCAAAGACAGGAAAAATAGATATTGATATGATAAGCACAGGAATAACAACATCCACAAGAAGCAGAATTGTAAATTTAAGAGAGATAATTGTTAATCTAACTGAAACAAAAGGAAAAACTATTGCTGTTGGAGATTTGATAGAAGAAGCAAATAAAAAAGATATAAGTGAGACTGAAGTTTATGATTTACTTGAAAAATTAAAAAAAGAGGGGGAACTTTATGAACCAAAGAAGGGATTCATAAGCAGGATATAAAATGGCTGAGATAAAAAGGGCTACTGCTTATAAGTTATGGATTAAGGATATTTTTGAAGGTAAATTTATTAGTCCTGAAAGCATAGAAGAAACTCCTTATTTGGAAACAAAAAATCTTAAGGTTTCAAGAGTTAATATTATAGCAACTACTGTTTTAATTTACAAAAGTGAAGACAGTGGATACGCAAATTTAACTTTAGATGATGGTTCTGGGGAAGCAATAAGAGTAAAGTGCTGGAGAGATGATGTTAGATTATTAGACAAAGTAAAGATTGGAGACTTAGTGAATGTTATTGGGAGAGTAAGACTGTTTAACAATGAAGTTTATATTTTTCCAGAAATTGTTAAGGTTTTAGCTGATCCAAACTGGGGGAGATTAAGAAAATTAGAATTAACTAAGCTTTATGGTGCTATTGAAATTATAAAACCACAAATAAAACCGATTGAAATTAAACAAGTTATTGAAGAAAAACCTAAGATAAATGAAATAACAATAAACACCAACAGTATAGAAGAGATAGACTTTACCAAACCTGAAACAAATACTATAACAGAGACTGAAAGACAAAGAGTATTAACTGCAATTGAAGGCGGCGAGGATAAAGGAGTGAGAATTCTTGAAGTGGCTTCAAAATGCGGCTTATCTGAGGAACAAACGCAAAATATCATAAGAGAATTAGTTAAAGAAGGGGAAGTTTATCATCCAAAGCCTGGTTTTATACAGTTTGTAGGCTAATGCATTAGTTTTATAAGATAGTAGTTTTTTAAATTTTTTATGAAAGATATTTCAGATAGACTAACTACATTTCAAAGAATGTTCAAACCAGAAGAAACTTATAGCGGGGAACAGATTAGACAGGCTTTTTTTAGAAGTTTTGTGGAAGATGGGCATTTTATGGGTCTTGCTTACTTATGGGCTAATGGGCGGTTACATTTTGAGGTTACTAGTGAAGAGTTACCTGGGATAATATTAGAAGGTTTGAATAAACTAGGTAAAGATGCTTATGAAGTTGTGCCAGGGGCGTTTCAGATAACTGTTGTTGAAAGTAATGGATCTTTAGAAGGGGGAATAACAATATTTCAAAGAGAGAGTAACCAAGGTATGTTAATCTATAGATGTGTTGGGTATGAATTACGAAAAATGATATTTTTAGGCGAACCCATAGGTAAAAAAGGGTATAGTTTGGCTAAATAAAACATTTTAAAAACCCTTTTGTTAATGATTTACTCTATGGAATTTAAATATGAAGCATTATTGAAAAGAGCAAGAGAAAAATTACCCATTAAAGTGTCTGCTACTCAGGAAAGGTTTGAAGTCCCAAAGGTTTTATGGTTGATACAGGGTGTGAAGACAATAATAAGCAATTTTGGTAATATATGCACTATATTTAACAGACCACAAGAACATTTATTGAAATATTTACAAAGAGAATTAGCGACTCCTGCGAATATTGACGGACCAAGATTAATAATGGGAAGGAAATTACAGGCTGAAGCTATTAATAATAAGCTTGTGCAGTATGCAAATGACTTTGTAATATGCAAAGTATGCAAGAAACCTGATACAAAACTAATAAAAGAAGATAGGATTACTTATATGCACTGTATGGCCTGTGGTGCAAAAAATCCAATAAAGGCGAAGATTTAAAATGTATATAAAGATACATAAGGATAAATATTCAGAAGTTGTTGCTGTTTCTGACGAAAATTTAATAGGTAAAACCTTTGAAGATGAAAAAAGGTATATTAATGTTAACGAGAGATTTTATAAGGGGGAGAAAATGAATAATAATGAAGTGAAGGGAATATTAGTTAATGCAAAAAATATAAATGCTGTTGGTGAAGAGTCTGTTAAAACGTGTTTAGAACTAGGACTGATTAAAGAAGAAAATAT
>CAYIHC010000137.1:0-2754 GCA_964363105.1 Candidatus Woesearchaeota archaeon
CAGTTCTTAACTTACAAAGCTGAAAACGCTGGTAAGTTATTGATAATTGTCAATCCACATGGAACCACACAAAGATGCAGTAATTGTAAAAATAAAGTAAAGAAGAATCTAGGGAACAGAATACATAATTGTGATAACTGTGGATTAATTATTCCGAGAGACTATAATTCAGCATTGGAGATAAAAGATATAGCTATAAAATCAATAGGGCAGGAACTGTCCAAATATAAGCCTGTGGAGATGCCTCTAACGGCGGAACTAAAAGTTAGGTCTACGAGTTATACATCAATGAAGCAGGAAACCATAGAGCGTCTAACAACAGACGCTCAGTGGCTTTAGCCATGAGTAGTTCACATACATAATTTTATTAAGCCTTCTTTTATTAAATATTAAAATGACAAAAAATCCATTTAATTTTAAAACAACAGCAGAAATAAAAGTTCCTGAAAGCCTAATAGATCAGATTATAGGCCAGAATGAAGCAGTTGAAATAGTCAAGAAAGCAGCAAAACAAAGAAGAAATGTTCTTTTGATAGGCACACCAGGAACAGGTAAATCTCTTTTAGGTCAAGCATTAGCAAAGCTATTAGGAAAAGAAAAATTAATAGATGTCTTGGCATATCCTAATCTACAAGATGAAAATGTCCCTTTAGTTAAAATAGTTCCTAAAAGTAAAGGTAGAGATTTAGTAGCAAAAGCAAGAATTCAGGCCACAACATCATTTAAAAATCAATCAACCATAATTTTAATAATAGTTTTAATCACTTCAATTATACCTTATTTATTATGGAAATCAGGAAATATTTCGGATATAATTTATGCAGCCTCTATGATAACTTCTATAATTTTTATTATTGGTTTAATCTTGTTTTTAAACCTAGGAAAAAGAATGAAAATGAGTTCAGTAGTAATACCTAAACTTTTGCTTGATAATTCAGAAAAAAATAACGCACCTTACATCGAAGCTACGGGCGCCCATGCAGGAGCACTGCTTGGTGATGTTTTGCACGATCCGTTACAGAGCGGGGGTCTAGGAACCCCTGCCCATGAAAGATTAATTCCTGGTTGTATCCATAGAGCAAATGGTGGTGTTCTTTATATTGACGAAATTGGAACCTTAGATCCGCATTCACAACAGGAATTATTAACAGCCTTACAGGAAAAAAAATACCCTATTACAGGTCAGTCAGAAAGATCTTCCGGAAGTATGGTAAGAAGTGACCCTTTGCCAACTGATTTCATACTAGTTGCAGCAGGAAATTACCAAACAATAGAAAAAATGCACCCAGCGTTAAGATCAAGAATAAGGGGTTATGGTTATGAGGTCTATGTTAATGATACAATGCCGGACACACCTGAAAATCGATTTAAAATTGCCCAATTTGTAGCACAGGAAGTTAATAAAGATAAAAAAATTCCACATTTTACAAAAGAAGCTGTTGAAGTTATTATAATAGAAGCAAAAAAAAGAGCAGGAGTAGCAGGTAAACTAACCTTAAGATTAAGAGAACTAGGGGGATTAGTAAGAGCCGCAGGAGACTTAGCATTGGAACAAGGATTTAAAGAAGTTCTCCCAACACATGTAAATAAAGCAAAATTCTTATCAAGAACTCTAGAGCAGCAAATAGCAGACAAATACATAGAAAGCAAAAAGAAATATGAGGTTATTGTAACAGAAGGAAAATTAACAGGAAGAGTAAATGGCTTAGCAGTCTTAGGATCTGAAAATCACTTCTCAGGAATTGTTTTACCAATAGAATCAGAAGTTACACCAGGTGGAAAAAAATCAGAGATTGTAGCAACAGGCCAGTTAGGTAAAATAGCAAAAGAAGCAATTAAAAATGTCTCAGCAATTATCTTAAAACATTTTGGTGAAGATGTGAAAGAAAAATATGATATATTTACACAGTTCTTATACACAGCATCATCAGGTGTTGAAGGAGATTCAGCATCAATAGCAGTAGCAACATCAATAATCTCAGCATTAACAAAAGCACCTGTAAGACAGGATTTTGCAATGACAGGCTCTTTATCAGTTAGGGGTGGTGTTTTAGCCGTAGGTGGTGTAACGCAAAAAATAGAAGCAGCAATAGAAGCAGGAATTAGAAATGTAATAATTCCCAAAACAAATTTCCAAGATGTAATGTTATCAAAAGAGCAGTTAAAACTAATAAAAATTTATCCTGTTTCAACAATAGAAGAAGTTCTTAAATTAGCTCTGGATTGGAAAGGTAAAGAAAATTTATATAAGAAGTTTACAAAATAAACTCCACTCTTTAATAGTAACATTTATAAACCCTTTAAACCACTATTTTTTTGATAAAAATGTCAAACTTAGAAATACGAACAGGTAAATTTAAAGAAATATTCCCTTTATTCGATCCTTTGACTATCCAACATTCAGATGAAATAACCAGCGATAGAGCTACAGAAGAAGATCCAAAAAAGAAAGAAATATTAAGAAATACAAGGTTTTGGACAGCCGATTATCCACAATATGATACAGATAACAAAGAACCAACACTATCTTTAACAAGATTACCTAATAATTTAGTTTTTAGGCATTTTCCAGAATCAGTAGAACAGATATTAAAAAAAGGAGATTACACTCCAAACCCTGAAGAAGCAAGATCAGTAAAAGAAGCGCATGACACTTTAATATTGCCTTTAAGAGGTTTAGGCTTAACAAAACATGATGAAGAATTCAGTTATTTTGACTTTAAAACTTCAGAACCCAAATTAAATGAACATCAA
>CAYIHC010000138.1:0-2722 GCA_964363105.1 Candidatus Woesearchaeota archaeon
ATTATCTGGGCAAGCTCCAGGAAATTTCCAAAAAAGATACCTAACAAAGACCATGAGACTGCGAGTATTACTTCAAGAACTAAGATATCACTAAACTGCCAGCTACTGACTGTCTTAAATCTATTAAAAAAGATTAACCAGAAGACAATCCATAGAATATCATTAAAAAACATTGCAATTGTTTGAAGTAGAAAATTAACTCTGTATTCCATAATATTTTGCATATTAATCTTGAAATAAACCCCTATAAATTTCAATAGACTAACCACCATGGAGATTCACCTTCTTTACAGCTATTTTATATAAAGTTGATAGGATTATACCAAAGAAGATAATGTATAATAGTTGGGCTATTATTATCAATAAAAATGATTTAAAGCTAAACATTACAAATAATTTTGCAGGATGATAGACTATATAACTAAATGGAAGCTTTACTGATATTACTCTAAGCCATTCAGGAAATATTTCCAAAGGAACTAACATCCCACCGAGTATAAAAATAATCTTTTCATAGACAAACCTGAAAGAAGTTGTATCTTCCAGCCAGAAAGCAGAAATTCCAATTATTGCACTTATTGTAAAGTCTATTGTAAATGCAAGTAATAGGATTAATATAATAAAAGGTAATGTCATTAATGAGAAATCTAATACCCCCACGAAAAACAAGGCAACTAGACCTGCTATTATAAATGATGTAGTAAAACCAAGCATCCACTGACATAAAGATTTTACATAGTGATAAGCTACATAATTATAAGGTTTGTTTAATACGTAGATTAAGTCACCGCTTTTAACCTCTTGGTTTA
Organism: Candidatus Woesearchaeota archaeon; assembly: GCA_964363105.1. Taxonomy (GTDB): domain Archaea; phylum Nanobdellota; class Nanobdellia; order SCGC-AAA011-G17; family JACQNH01; genus JACQNH01. Next base: position 810 of record CAYIHC010000138.1, read on the forward strand.
GTTCCTTGATCAATTCTGTTCCCCCCATATTGAAGACCATTGATTCTGTTAAAACTAAATACCAAATCATCATTACCATAGTAAATCCTTCTATTACAGGCGTGTTTGAATAAATATTTTTCCATAAGTTCACAAGAATAAAGATTACAACACCTGTAAGTATTGAGTAAGAGAGAAAATCACTGAAATACATTAAACTATTAAGAAGATTTATTTTCCATATTTCATAATATTTTAAGATTTTCATTTTTTCCGATATATTAAGCTGATTGTTTCTTCTATAGGTGGATCTGAAATGTTAATGTCTGCAATTTTATATTTTTTTATTAATGAATCTATTAACTGCTGAATAGATTTTTTTCTTATATCTAATTCAAAGTCAATGTTGAATTTACTTGATTTAAGTATTTTAACACCTTCAATATTGAATTTTTTAACTGGTGTTTCAAATTGAACTGAAATTACTTTGTTTTTAAGAAACTTTTTGCTTAGTTTATTGACAGAACCGTCATAGATTATTCTTCCATGATTTACTATTATAATCCTCTTGCATAGATGTTCTATATCCTGAGTATCGTGGGAAGTTAAAAATATAGTTGTTTTTTCTTTTTTATTTAGTTTTTTAATTAATTCCCTCATTTTTTGTTTTGCTACTATATCTAACCCTATAGTTGGCTCGTCTAAGAATATAATTTTTGGCTTATGTAACAAAGAGGCTGCTATTTCACATCTCATTCTCTGACCTAAAGATAATTTTCTAACTGGTGTATTGAGAAGATCTTTTATATCAAAAGTTTTTACTAAATAATCCAGCCTTTCTTCATATTCTTTTTTATCTAGTTCATATATTTTACTGAATAAGTTAAATGTATCTATTGCAGGCAAGTGATACCATAACTGAGGTTTTTGACCAAATACAGATCCAATCTTGTAAGCTAGTTTTATTCTGTCTTTCCAAGGTATTAATCCTAAGACTTTAGCATTACCTGAAGTTGGATGTAAGATTCCTGTTAAAATCTTTATAGTTGTGCTTTTTCCTGCGCCGTTTGGACCTATAAAAGCTATGATTTCACCTTCGTTTACATTAAATGAAATATTGTCAACAGCGGTTAATGATTTTGTTTTTGGGTGAATGATTGATTTTAAACTGCCTAAAAAACCAGGTTCCTTATGTTTTGTTTTAAATTCTTTCCTTAGGTTTTTAACCTGAATTACCTTCATCTTATCACCTCTCTTAAATCTAAGATTGTTAAATATTTAGTGTTATTATATATTTCTATATGTGAAAATTGTAGTTTACTTAATAGTAAAAACTGTTTGTTTCCGAAGCGTTGTTTTAAGTTATTAAGCATTTTATAGTCCTCTTGCGAGTATAAACCTTAAGTTTAATAAAAAAGTTAATTGGCCAATGAAGGATTAATGGAAGCTAAAAGCATATTTACTAAAAAATCCATTTCCATTAATAAATTTTCTATTGCCATAAAGATTTAATAATTATGAGGATATATAAAGATGATTGTTTTTATGGAAATAATTTTACAGTAATCTATTGTTCTCTTTTATTCTGAGTTTTCCAGGATTAATACAGCTTTACTTACAAATTTTCTTGCATTTTCAAATATCTCCTTAAGTCTCCTTTCTGTATAAGTTTTGATAGCTGAATATCTTGCAATATGGCTTTCTTTTTTTGCTTCCTCAAAATATTTAACATATTCGTCTTCAAATATCTTGTAAGACTGGTTTAACATTTCGAGGTCTTCTTTTTCCAGTTCATTTGGGACGCAAAGATATCCCAAAGATATTTGAGCTGCATCATGGTCATGCACTTCATATCCTTTTTTTAAAATTAGGGCATTGGCACAATATAACATAGAAAAATAAGATACGGTAATTGCCCAATAGACCCAGTATAT
>CAYIHC010000139.1:0-2714 GCA_964363105.1 Candidatus Woesearchaeota archaeon
TCTCTACAATAAATGCATCATCAATTTTTAAAAGCACATCATTTAGTGAATAATATCTACCTTCAATAAAAGGGATAAAGTCTGATTTTGAATTTAAAGTGTTTCCATAATCTGGCAAATCTTCTACTAAATTAGCAAATTTTGTATCGATAAGTTTAACTATCTCTTTTGCAAAAGGAAGATTTTGCTTTGCCCTCATTCTAGCGCAGAATACTGCTGTGGGGCTTATCTTTGAATATATTTTTTCCATAACTGATTAGTCTTTTGAGGGTTTATAAAAATTTTGTCTTATTTTCTATGAAAGATAAGTCAGCCAATAAAACCCTGTCAATATTTCTCTAAACAGCATAAACTTCCTTCTTTATATCCGTGTAACTCTAATTTCCTTCCATTTGCCTCAGCTGGCTGCAAATCACTTACAAAACTTCTAAAATCTTTCAATCCATCTTCAAATAAAAACCTAATTAATGACTTTACATGTCTATCTAAGCTCACTACATTAGTCACTCCATTATTAACAAAGTATAACAAAAATGCAGCAGCCGCAATATCTTCATCAGTATGATTTTCATAATCTCCTTCATTGCCTTTTAATTTAAGTTCTTCTGATTTTCCGTATAAAATTCCTTTTATCTCCCTAAATTTTCCTCTTCGCTCACCCTTAAAACAAACATCTACATCATGATTTTGAACACATTTCAATAAAGATTTAACTCCATCTCTAAAACCATTTATTCTAAGAACCTTCTCATTCACATGCTTTCTCTTTTCAGCTCTTCCTGAAAGATATCTAGAGCTACCATTAAAAGCACCCAAAAACTTCTCCAGCTCATTACAAACACCATTAACAAAAAACATATTCCCTCTTTCTATAATCCGTCTTAGTAATTGTGTATATCTAAGGTTACTATCTAAAGAATCATACGGAACATCTTTTAATCGTTCACAAGTATACAACACATCTACTATAGTCCCTCCATCCTTAGCTCTGAGATATAAACAGTTTGTATCTAATAAAGTAACTCCTGTTTTAGCAATTCCTTCTATTGTTTCGAGATCTTCAAAAGTTGGCATAAATATTAAAAAATTAATAATTTATAACCTTTACTCTACTACTATTATCACAAATTTTCAATCAAGAAATTTTTAATTATTAAAGATATTTTTTTATAGTGTGTTAAAGGCGCTAAATGACCAAAATTTCCATATATAACTTTACTGGGATTTAAATTGTTATAACATTCTCCGTTTGATATTTTAATTAAAAAATCATAATTTCCATAAATTACCAAAAAAGGTTTATTAATCTTAACTTCAGGAATCTTAATAATCTTTTTAGTTACATCTCTAAAGCCTTCTAAATAACTTTTTAATACACTTTTTCGTATTATAAAATTAAACAAATCCAATGCCATTAAAACTATTTTAGGTGCTTTACCTATCAAAGGAGTATTAATCATAATTAAACTACTATATTCAATTCTTTCTTCAATTAACTTCAAGCAGATTATTCCCCCTAAAGAATGCCCTATTAATATTGGATTATTTATCTTTTTAATCTTAATAAATTGTTTTAATATCTTAACATAATCTTCAACCTTATAATCCCCATACTTAGGAAGATTCAAGCACCAGCATTTATAACTTTTAGACAATTCCAAAATTAATTTTTTCAACAAATTATAATTTGAGTTTAATCCATGTATAAACAAAATATTTTTTCCTTTACCTTCAACAATAAATTTTAAATCTAACTTATTAATTCTAACAACATCTTTCATTTTAATTAAATTCCAGTTTATCTCCAATGTTTAAGCCAATATCATCAGCAACTCCAGAATTTACTTCTAAAACATATCTTGCTTCTCTATCAGGCATTATTGAAAAACACACATTTTCAGGACAAGGTGGAGTATTTTTATGCATATAAACAACTTCTTTGTTTTCATTAATCCATACAACATCTATTGGAAATTTCATATTTTTCATCCAAAAATCATATTTATCTTCTTTTTCAAACACAAATAACATTCCTTTATCAAAATCTAAATTATCTCTAAACATTAATCCATTAACTCTTTTTTCTTCACTATCCATTATTTCCACTTCAAAGCATTTATCTTTAAAACAAACTTTATTTTCGATTTTAGCACAACTAATTAAAACAAATATTAAAACAATTAAAATATATTTGAATTTCATAAAACAAAGAAGATTTAATTATTTTTAATGTTTTCCTTTATAAATCCTGCCTCTGTGGTCTAAAACTCGGATTAATATCTGTTTATTCAGAAAATCAACATCTACCAAAGCCCTATAATTCCCTATCCTATATTTGTAACAATCTTGTCCTTCAAAATGTTCCAAGTAATGAAATGGATTATCTGTTCTTAATTTTTCAAGCCCATTTCTTAGTCTATCTGATATAAATTTATCTTCTTTCTTTAAAAAATTCTGCACATCCGGAGATAATAATATAGCCCACATCGTAATCACAGTTCTTCATATTCTGAAAGAGGAATAGCCCTTGCTTCCTTTAAGCGTTCTTTAGCTTCTTCAGTTAATTTCCCCTCTTCTGAAAGAATATGTTTTATTAATTCTATATCTGTCTTAATATTTTCAATGTCTTTGTGCATATGTTCAATATTCATTTTCATGGAATTTGATAGTAACCCTCAATTTATATATTTTTCTAATCCAAAATTGGATTATAC
>CAYIHC010000140.1:0-2665 GCA_964363105.1 Candidatus Woesearchaeota archaeon
TTAAATTAAATAAAAATATTTAAATATAAGTTCTGTTATCTATATTGTAATATAAATTAAAAAATTACGAAGATGACCAATACAAAAGTTGATTATGGTGTGACTTCTAAAGAAAGTTCAGAGCCGCCGACAAGAGATAGACAAGAATATCTTAAACCTGATGCGGGACAAAAAAGAACAACAACAAATTCTCAACCAACTTCAATCAAAATTCCACAATTACCCAATAAACAAATTCTTGATAAATTAATCGAACCTCATAGTATAGAACACGATAATTTATCTTTATTATTAGAAAATCCGTTAACAAGAGTAGGTGCATTATTAACTCTAGAGCAAATAACTTTAGGAATGAATACAGGAGATGTTAAACCATTATTGCAACATTTATCAACACAAACTTATAATGAACCACAATTAGGTATATATCTCGATGGAACTATGACAAATTCCATAAGAATAGAAGTTTTACTAAAAAATCCAGCAACAAAACGAGGTGCCTTATTGACTATAGCTATTCTAAATAAAGTTGCAGATAAAAAGAGAGAATATCCAGAGAGTTTATACTAATTTTTCATTACAACTTGATACTCAACAACACTTTTAAATCACATTAATTAATAATACTTATGGCATCTGGTGACTGGGTATCTAAAACGTTAATTGATTTAATTTACAATCCAGAAGTATCAGAAAGAGGTATGAATTGTGTAGCCTTCGCCTCAGGTTCTGGCACTAATTTTGAGCAGGCAGTCTTAGAAGCCAAAGAATCAAAAAAAAGATTTTCTATTGGTTTGTTGTTAACAGACAAAGAAAGAAAAGACGGTGAAATAATTGGTGCAATTAAAAGAGCTGAAAAACTAGGTGTTCCATACAGAATATTAAATGGTTTTAAATTCTGTGGAAGCTGGCAGGAAGCTAAAGAAACTCCGGAAGGAATATTTGAATATCAAAGAAAGTCCACACATTTTGATTTAAAATTATTAGAAATAATACACGAATATGAAGATGAATCAACGGGAGAAACTACATTTGACTTAGCCATCTTAGCAGGTTATATGCGCTTTGTAAGAGCTCCGCTTTTAAGAAGATTCGACAACAGAATAATAAATGTCCATCCAGCAAGATTAGATGTTTTCAATGAAGATGAGACAAGAAAATTTGTTGGGGACAATGCAGTTTATGATGCCTTAAGCTCAGGAGAAACTAAAACAAGGTCTTCTATCTTTCTAGTGGATTCAGGAGAAGATTCAGGTCCTATTTTAACATCAGGTCCTTGGATAAATTATGAGGTAACCTATGAAGGAGAGTTATCATTAACAGAAGAATCAGCTTCAAAACATCAGGAAAAACAGAAAGCAGCAAGTGACTGGCCAGCACTAAGATTTACATTAAGAGCAATATCCGAAGGCAGATTTGGATTGCATAAAGAAAAATTCTGGTCAGACGGAAATCCAGTAGTTACATTTGATCAAAGAGAAACACCTTATCACGGTATTGAACTTAAACTAACTGATAATAGTTATGAACCTTTCATTAGAACTAAAACAGATGAACTTATTCAAATCAACAAATAACAGAATAAAAGTTTAACTTCCTCTCTTCTTAGGTAATGGTCTTCTAATAGTTATAGGCAAAGTTCCAGTTTCAAATTCTTTTTTAGCAATTTCAACAGGACTATATAATAATTTTTTTAATTCAGCATCAGTTATTTTCAACAATAAAGGCGCACCCATTGCTATTTGTAAAGCTCTTGCACCAATTATTCTTGCTTTTTCGTATTTTGTGTATTCCATATTAGCACCTTTAGTTTCTACTACATTTTATCCTAAATATTTTCTTAATTCCTTCCCTTTTTCAATTGCTATCTCAACCATTTTCTCAACATCTTCTGGAGTTAAGGGTAGATTTCCACCCTTCTGCATAGCACATACTTTTCCATCTTCTATTGTAGTTATCATTAATCTTGCATCTGAAGATTTTTCCTCATTTTTAGTAGGATCTATTAAATACTTACCGCCAATCTTATAAACTGTTATTGGGATTGGTAATTTTTTTAATTTCAATTGTTCAGTATGTTCACTGAAATCTATCTTGTCATTTTTCTTGTCATATTTTGGAAACTTGGAATCCTTCAAAGCAGCTAATGAAGCTAAACCAATAGCATCAGCAAGATTCCCAGCATCATTTATACTATAAACATCAATCAGGATTATCCAGCTCTTTTCATTTTCCTTTATACATAAACTATTCAAATCAACAGCATGTGATTCTCTTATTCCCCTGTCAACTACACTTCTTGACAATTCAATACTATCAATTGAAGGTGGTCCTGATTCAAATTCAGGAGATGATAAAGGCAATAACTCTACATTTGCTTGTAAAGAACCTTGATCCGGTGTATCTGGATAAGGAGTTCCGATTTCCATCTTTATTCCGGCAACAACCTCTGTATCACCAATAGTAACCTTAGCACTTCCTTCAGCAGATTTAGCACTTACACCATATTCTATTGTTATTGGTTTCCTGTATTCTAAAAATCCTCTTCCATCTTCTCTTTTACCTGCAACTGCTAAACCAGTAATATGATTTTTAATTAAGCTCATGATTCCACCTTATATTTATTTTTTAAAGCATTTTTTTGAAGTTCATATATCTTCTTACA
>CAYIHC010000141.1:0-2628 GCA_964363105.1 Candidatus Woesearchaeota archaeon
ATAATTGCATTTAATGCAGCAGGTTATTTGGTTGAGGAAGTTTCTTACATTTATGAAAAGCAAAAAGGTTCGATGGATGAAAAAATAAAAAGATTGGTTTATGGCGGTGGCACAAGAATAGATCATGGAATAGAAAAATCATTGGATGTTTTAAAAAACACAAAAGGAAGCAAGAACATTATTTTAATCTCAGATGGAAAAACAAAAGACATTCCGGCAGCATTTTCAGCTGCACAGGAAGCAGTAAAACAAGGAGTTGTTGTTTATACTGTTGGTGTTGGTCCTGTTACAAACGAAGAAGTTATGACAACAATAGCAGATATAACTTCAGGCATTTATTTTAGAGTTGAAGAACAGGAAAAATTAAGATTATTATTTGGGGAGAATAAGCCAGCAAAAGACCAGAATAAATTTTCATTGGTCATATTAAACAGCAATCATTTTATAACTCAGGATCTTAAACCAGAAGCAATTGTTTATGGTTTTAATCAGGTAGTTCCAAAATCCACAGCTCAATTATTAGTAACAACTGATTTAGGTGATCCCTTATTAACAGTCTGGAGATATGGTTTGGGTAGAGTAGCTGCTCTTTCCACAGATGATGGCAGATTATATGCAGGGCAGTTATTAAATGAGAAAAATTCAAAATTATTAATAAGAACCTTAAACTATGCAATTGGTGATCCAGAAAGAAAAAATGAAAGGTTTATTGATGTTTCCGATGGAAGAATTGACGAAGAAATAGAAATCTTAGTAAGAAGCCCTGATCAGCCAACCTCAAAGGATGTTGCATTTTACAAATCAGATAAAAACGAATACACCGGATTAAAAAAAGTTGATACTATTGGTTTTAATTCAATTCTAAGCGCTGTCTTTGCAGTTAATCATCCAAAAGAATATAGTAATTTAGGCTACAATCCAAGCCTTGATACCTTAGTGAAAACAACAAACGGATTGGTTTTAAATCAAAAAGATATTCAAGGGATAATAGACGCTGTTAAATCCCAGTCAAAAAGAGTTGAAAATAGGAAAATATTCTATAGATGGCCTTTCTTGATAATAGCTTTAATTTTCTTTTTGTTGGACATGTTTATAAGAAGAATCTTAGAAAGGAAAGTAACGTATTTTGAATAGAAATATTTATGTATTGGGCTTATACAATTTTATTGCAATATGAAAACAAGATTTATTCATTCACCAAATCTAAACACAGTTCTTATAATTGAAGAAGTATTAAAGGGGTGGAACAATGAAAACAAACGAACAAAAGCAATTAATCAAACAAGCGTTAAGTAAATTAACAGAACAGGAATTAGTAACACTATGCGTTAACTTTATAGATATAATAAGTATTATGGGGGATGATAATCCGTATAATGTCAATTCGGAAATAAGTGAGGACGACATTTTACTCACAATTAAAAAATTAAAACAAGAGGCAGAAAAATGATAAAGGTAATAGGTTTTGGAATTGGAATAATATTTTTCTTTTTTGTATGTGGCTTCAAAAAGTATGCATTTAGTTCTTTTCAACAACCATCTATAATCCCCACATTTTCTCTATTTATCAAAATAGGGTCTGAATAAGTAATTACGGCACATCACACATCACAAAAAATTAAGATATCTTTAAATATGGTCCCTTTTTATGGGGTAATAGATGGTTAGTTTATCATTATATAAAAAAGATGTGTTTGAACAATATAAAAGTAATTCTCAAATAGCAAGAGTTCTATCTGAAAATTGGTTTTCCTCAGAAATGTATTGTCCTTGTTGCTTAAATTCTAAAATCGATAGTTATCCGAATAATCAAAAAGCAAAAGATTCTTTTTGTCCAAATTGTAACAATGAATTTCAAATAAAAAGTTCAAATAAAAAGTTCACCAAACGAGTATTAGACGGGGAATTTAATACCCTGATGAATTTTATCAATTTAAATAAAACGCCAAGTTTTTTCTTAATGCATTACTCCGATATGGATTGGTATGTCAAAAATCTTTTTATCATACCTAGATTTTTTATTACTTCTTCCGTAATTGAAAAAAGAAAACCTCTTTCAGATAAAGCTAGACGGCATGGTTGGATAGGATGCAATATAATTTTAGATAATATCCCTGAAGATGGAAAAATAAATATTATCAAAGATGAAAAAATAATTGAAATGGAAGTAGTAAATAAAAGATGGAGAAAGATGTTTTTTTTAAACCGACAAAAACCATCAATTAGGGGATGGACTTCTGATGTTCTTAAATGTGTTGAAGATTTATCAGAAAATGAATTTAATCTAAAGGATGTTTATAACTTTAGGGATTATCTAAGTGAATTGCATCCAGAAAACAAACACATTGACGCAAAGATTAGACAGCAATTACAAATATTGAGGGATAACCATATTATCAAATTTATTTCTAGGGGGAAATATAAACTAATCAACAAATAGCACTCAATGAAGGTAGGTTCTTTTCTATCAACTCAATTAAAAATACCCAATAAACTCAACTTTATGTCGGTTGAAAATTCATAACCATAAGAATACAAGAAAATTAGGATATTTAAAACTGACTCAAAAGCAACATGCTCATTTAACTAATGGATTTGTTGATAAAATCTTTAACAATATTTATAAAT
>CAYIHC010000142.1:0-2588 GCA_964363105.1 Candidatus Woesearchaeota archaeon
CTGGTTTGTTTTTTAGAATGTAATAGATTATACTTCTAATTGGTGCAATTCCTGAGCCTGCAACTATGTGAACGATGCTTTTCACATTTTCATTATTATAAGTAAATATCCCATACGGGCCTAAGGCTTCAAATTCATCATTTATTTTTGCTTCTTTCAAAAGCATTTTAGAGGCTCTTCCATTTGGAGTTTCTTTTATAGTTATTTCAAAGAATTCTTTTTCATCCGGCGAGGTGGATATAGAATAAGCCCTTCTAAAATCACCTTCAATATCTTTTAGAATAAAAACCATAAACTGGCCAGGCTTAAAATTAAAAGATTTATCTCTAGAGAATTTTAATGACTTTGTATCTTCTGTTTCATTAATGATTTTAATTAATTTTAGTTTCATTATAAGCACCTACGGTTCTTTTGAACTCTGTTCAAAGCCACTTGCGTGTGTTATCAACTCCCTATTGAAACTGATTTAAAAGAGTTATGAAGGTTAGATGGTATATTAAAACCTTGATTCTTTGTAGACTGCGTCAATATAGAGGATATTCCCTGTAGAGACAGGTGTTAATCTTATGAAATAATATACTGTTCTATTAACAACAATTGTTGGTCTGTGGTGCATAATCCCTAATAATGCTTTAGTCTGTTCATTAACCGATAGTTCTAGGTCGCTTTCTTTTACTTTGGAAATAACTCCGCTTTTTGTTTCGAATCTGATAAAAATTTCTTTTCCCATTTACTGAGGTGCAACTTCTTTTCCTGTTTCTAAATCAATAATCTTAATAACTCTTACAGGGCAGACATTGGCTGCTTCTATATTTATTTGTAAATCTTTTTCATCAATAATAACTTCTTCAATTACACTATTTCCTTTTTTTATTTCTGGCTTTTTATCTGTAACTATTGAGGCTTTGCCGTCTTCTTTTAAGACCCAATATTCCGGATTAACTGCTACACAAGCTGCTGCCCCTATACAATTGTCCCTGTCGTAAACTATTTTGTATTTCTTTCCCATATAAGCACCTACGATTCTTATTCCACTTCTTTTAGACTTTTGTTTATTGGAATGATTTTCCACAGCCGCATGTTGTTTTTGCGTGCGGATTTGAGATTCTAAACCCCCCACCTATTAAACTGTTGACAAATTCGAGTCTTGAACCTTTTAAAAATCTTATGCTTTCATTGTCTATATACACTTTTACATTGTTTTCTTCTATTATAGTGTCATTTTCCCTTTCTTTTTCCTCAAATTCAAACTTATATTCCTTACCTGCACAACCGCCTTCTTTTACCAAAATCCTTAAACCACTTTGTTTATTGTTCTTTTTTGATAGATATTTTATTCTGTCAATTGCTTCAGGGGATATTGAAAATTCCTTTTCTGAAAAGTCTTTAATTTTTGAGTTTAAATTGTTAATAAATTCATTTATGGTGTCTTTTTTTGAGAATTTCTTAAAAGCTGTTTTTAATGGTAAAGCGTAGGGGGAATGGCAGCCTTGACATGGAATATTATATCCTTCTAAAACAGAGATTAAACTAGGAAATCTTTTAATAACGGTTCCTAAAATAGTGTTTCCTGTTATTGTTTGGTGCATATTTTTTTAGATGGATGGTTTTATTATAAATTTTATGCAGGAAAAGTTTAAAAAGGGTTCTTGTTAGAGAAAACTAAGGATAAAGCAGTGAAAGCTTCTTTATACCAGAATTCGACTATTGGAAGTCTTTTTCTGTTATAGGGTTTGATTGCTTTACAGAATAGATACAAAATGGCAAAACAGTATTCAAGAAGTAGAGGAAAAGCAGGATCCAAAAAACCATTAAAAATGGTTAAGAAAACATGGGTTAGATATTCTGATAAAGAAATAGAGGCTTTAATTGTTAGATTATCTAAACAGGGAAATAACGGCAGTAAAATTGGATTAAATCTGAGAGATATTTATGGAGTTCCTGATGTTAAAGTAACAACTGGTAAAAGTATATCTCAAATATTAAAGGAAAATAATCTGATTGGAAAACTTCCTGAAGATTTAACTAACTTAATCAAAAAGGATATTGAAATTGTGAGGCATTTAGGGAATAATAAAAAAGATATGCCTAGCAGAAGAGGATTGATGCTTACCGAAAGTAAGATAAAAAAATTGGCTAAATATTATAAAAAGGCAGGGAGAATCCCACAAGATTGGACATTCTCAAGAGAAAATGCTAAACTATTAATTGAATAAAATGGAAGAAAAACAGACAAAAGCAGGAAAGGAAAAGAGAAAATGGTTTCAGATATTAGCACCTAAATCCTATGGTGGAAAAATCTTAGGAGAAACTTTGGGGGAAGAAATTAGTAAACTTAAGGGAAGAAAATTAGAATTAAGTGCAGGAATGGCTTTAGGAGAAATGAAAAAGCAATTTGTAAATCTAGTTTTTTATTTGACAGGTGAAGGAAATCAAGGTGTTGAGACTACAATTGTCGGGTTGAAGGTTTCTAATTCTTATTTGAGAAGGGGAATGAGGAGATTTAAGAGTAAATTAGAAGATTCTTTTTTGGTTAATTGTGCAGAAGGAAAGGTAAGAATAAAAGTTCTGATGCTGTTAAGAGCTGA
>CAYIHC010000143.1:0-2586 GCA_964363105.1 Candidatus Woesearchaeota archaeon
CCTGTAATTGTAAGGCATTATAAGGTGGAAAAACAATTTCTTCTTCACTTAAACTACTTTTAACTCTAGGATCTAAACTATCTGTAAATACTAAATCATTACTTATTCCTATAAAAGAAAGTTGGCTTGTTTTCAATTCTGAATTTAATCTTGTTAAATTATATAATATTTCATCTCCTGTTTTATGAACTAACTGGTCTATTTCATCTAAAACCACAATTAACAAACTTTTAGTTTGTTCTAAGAACCTAATAAAAATTTTGTATACTTCATCTGTAGGTAGTCCAGTTACAGGCACTTCCCCCCCTAAATCCCTGCATAATTGTGATATTAATCTATATTCTGTATCAGCAACTCTTTTCAATTTACAATTTAAATAACAAACTTTTATAGGTAAACCATTCTTTTCAGCTATCTCAATTATTTTATGTGTTGTATAACTTGCAACTAAACTTTTACCAGTTCCAACCTTACCATAAATAAATAAATTAGAAGGTTTTTCCATTCTTAAACAAGGTGCTAATACCTCCGCTATTTGAGTAATCTGTTCTTCTCTATGTAATATATTATCAGGGGTATAATTTGATTGTAAAACTTTTTTACTAATAAATAAAGGCTCTTTTTTTAAATATCCTTCAAAGAAATTTGTTAATTTATTTTCACTTGTAGTTTCAGTCATCAAGTTAAAAAACCTTAACTTATATTTAAATATTTATACACACACACCTCTATTTCTATTGGAAAACAAAAAAACTTATTTTAGGTGAAATTCAAAAAAACACATTATAATTAAAATTTCTTATTTTAAATGAATATTTCAATCTTAAAAAATAAATTCTATAATATATCTATTACATAATAGAAATTAATATAAATAAAAATTAAAAATAAATATTATAATAATTACTTATTTTTCTTCATTAAGTCTTATAACTTCATTTTAACTCATTTTTTATTAATAAAAACCAATATTTTACTTAATTATTATTTTACATCAAAATGAACTAACAACTATAACTATCATTTAAACCTAACAACACAATAAAACAAATTTTCTCCATAAGAAATCAAGGGGTGGGGGTATATTTCACTTGAAATCAACCCTTAAAATACACTCAAAAAACACTTATTTTCATTACTCTTTCTACATGAATTTTGAATGACAAACTTTATAAATATCTTTATTTACCTCAAACAAGGATTTAAAATGGCAGAAGAAGAAAGAAAATATTCTAAACAATTATTTGGCAAAACTGTAGTAACTAAAACAGGTAAAAAATTTGGTGAAGTCTCTAATTTAACCTTTGAAACAAGAACAGGTGAATTAATGCATATTTTATTAAAAAATCCAACAGAATATACATCATCTTTAGATTTGGAAAAAGACTCAAAAGGTAACTTCATGATTCCTTTTTCAGCTGTTTTGGCAGTAGGTGATTTTGTAGTTGTTTCTGAAGAAGATATAATTTAATCTTTTTCAGTGAGTCTTTTAGGTCTGAGATGAATCACGGATGTCTTAGTAACGTTCCGTGCAAGGTAAACACAATCTATTAGCTGTATAGTATCATTAAAATACATAATTTGGTTCCACTGTAACATATATTTCGGAGATGCGCCAGATATATAAAGAAGAACATTTTTCCATAGAAATGAGCAATAAAATTGTAAAATCCTATAAATTCAGACTGTATCCTTCAAAAAAAGAAGAAATAAAATTAATGGAAACATTAGACTTATGCAGACAAACCTATAACTTTTTACTTCAAGAATTAAACGACCAAGAAGTAATAGACAAATCCCAAATACAGGGCATAATTCCAGACCTAAAGATATGCGAGCCTAAATTCAATAAATTATACTCAAAAGTAATGCAGTATGAATGCTATAGATTATTTTCAAACCTAAGGGCATTATCGAAATCAAAAGAAAAACATCGCAAGATAGGCAGATTAAGATTCAAAGGTAAAAACTGGTTCAAAACCTTCACATATAACCAGTCAGGTTTCAAATTAATTGAAACCGGAAAAAGATTCCAAACATTAAAATTATCAAAGATAGGTGAAATAAACATAAGAGCACATAGAAACCTAAAGGGTAAAATAAAGCAGATAACAATAAAGAAAGAGCAGTCAGGAAAGTGGTTTGCAACTATAACAACAGAGAGCGATAAAGCAACAAACAAAGAGTTAAATCTAAGCAAAGCAATAGGCTTAGATTTCGGATTAATTAATCTAATCCACGACAGCAACAATAAAATAATACAAAACCCAAGAAACTTAAGTAAACATGAACAGAAACTGAAACATTTGCAAAGATTACTCTCAAAAAAGAAAAAAAGCTCTAAAAACAGGGAAAAAATGAGAATAAAATTAGCCAAATATCACGAAAAGGTATTAAACATAAGAAATAGTTTTCTTCATCAAATCTCAAACCTTTATATCAAGAATTATGATGTAATCGCAATAGAAGATTTACAAATAAAAAACATGGTAAAAAATAAACATTTATCGAAATCAATAAGTGATGCTTCCTGGAATAAACTAAGACAGTTCTTAACTTACAAAGCTGAAAACGCTGGTAAGTTAT
>CAYIHC010000144.1:0-2572 GCA_964363105.1 Candidatus Woesearchaeota archaeon
TTCAATCTGATCTATCGGCCCAAAATGCCGCGCAAGAAACAATAAAATTTTATAAAAATGTCACAAGAGATAATTAAACAATTTTTAGAAGGTGGTTACCTAAACGCTAGGATATTATTTTATTATGAAAACCAAAATGCTGTAATTCGTGGTCGATTAAGAGCAATTAATGAAGAAAGATTTTTGTTAGAAGACAGTCAAAGGTCGATAGTAGATCCAACAGGGGTTTATGCCGTTGTAAAATATTTAGACGGACTTCTATCTAAAGACAAAGAACCTAATTGGAAGGTCTGTCCTGATGGCAGTTACCCATTGGAAGCTCTTTCTCTTGATAAGTATCCTGTTTTTAAGTTATCCGATGAAAAGTCCGCCAAATCTTAAGGATACCAGCTATACTCATTTTTTATATCCCAACAAAATCCTGTATTTGCCCCTTTACAATATATCCATTAACTATATTTTTTATTAGTCCTGTTTTGACCACTCAATCTCCAGGGATCATTCCTATTTCAGTTTGTTTAAACGTTGTTACAGCTTTCATCTTAAAATCTCCCAATGGCCTCCTTTGTCCGGACCAACTCTTTTAATCAATCCTTCTTTAATCAGCTTTCTTAATCGAGATTGAATTGTTTCTTCACTTTCCCCTAACTTCAAGGAAATCTCTTTTCTAGAAAAGTAGGGATTCTCGGTTATAGCTTCAATTATTTTCTGGTATTTTTTGGTCTAATTTCTGCTCTTGTTTCATTTTTTAATAATCACCCAGCTTCCCCCTTTTCCATGCCCTTTTCGTTTAATTAACCCTTTCTTTTTAAGATTGTCAATATGATATCTTACCCCTTGCCTGCTTAAACCAAAATGCTTTGCAGTCTCCTGTGTGCTCAAATAAGGATTATTTGAAATAAATTCCATTATCTCTTTCTCTCTGGCATCACCTTTAGTGCCAGTATTAGTGCTAGTTAAAGTGCCAGTATTAGTGCTAGTAGTAGTGGTAGTTGTAGGGAAAGTAATCTTATAGAAATCAAAGTCGCCCTCAATAATAGGTATCACATGATATTGTTTATTCCATCCATTAATCATTTTATGAAAGCCTGACCCTATATTCTCTGAAAATCGCAAGAATCTAAATGCTTTCGCTAGAGGGATTTCGAGGTAAAGAGAAGTCCTCTTTTAAAGTAAGTTATATTTATAGCTATCTATCAATTAGTTTTTATTTTATACTCCTTAATGCATCAACAGGTTTTAATTTTGAGGCATTTATTGCAGGCAAGATTCCTGCTATTGAACCAATTATAAATGAGAACAACAGAGCGCCTATTATTAATGTAAACGAGATCTTAACATTTAATAAGTCTGATCCTATAAATAACTTTCCAATTGTGATTAAAATATAAGCTGCGGCACTGCCTAGAATAGTTCCAATTAAACCGCCTAAAAATCCTAATAAACCTGATTCTATCAGGAATAATGTAAAAATATCCTTATTTTGTGCACCTATAGATTTCATAATCCCAATTTGTTTTGTTCTTTCCATAACAGAAGTATACATAGTATTTGATATTCCAATGCCGCCTACAACAATTGAAATTCCTGCGATAACATAGATAAATATCTGTATGGCAAATAAGGTTGCATCTAAATTTTTTAGATTTTGTTCTGGAGACTGAACCTCAAAATCTTCTTCTCCTTTTTTTACATCTCTTTCTTTTCTTAGATAATTCTCAATTCTTTCTTTTACTGATTGTATTTCGTTTCTGTTCGGAACATTTACTAAGATTAAATCATAAGTATCATTCACATCAAACAAGTCTTTTAATTCATCTTCATTTAAAACAATTGAGTTATCGATAATAAAATTGCCCTTCTTTTCCATTAAGCCTACAACTTCAAATTTTTTATTTTGAATTAAAACCTTATCGCCAGGGTTAATTGATTTGCCCATCTTATCAGAGTTACCATAACTACTGCCTAAAACCAGTTTGTTTACGTCACCATCTTTTAACATTCTTCCTTTTTCAGCTTCTAAGCCAACTGCTCTTTCAACATCTTTTCTTTTTGGGCCTGAAGGAATATTTGCAACAAATGTAAAATCCGTTTTATCATTGAATTCTAATTTTACATCTTCTATTATTCTTCCAAATGAAGTTTTAACACCATTTATTTTTTCTATGTCGTTTACATAATAATCCCTTAATGGTTTTATGACGCCTGTTCCGGGGGGACCTGCGTTTAAACCTGAGGCTTGTATTGTTAAAATATCTGTGCTTAAAAAATTAAACTGAGATGTAACTGCAAATCTTAAGCCTTCACCTAAACCTATTAAAGAAACAACTGCAGCAATGCCAATTAAAATGCCTAAGATAGTCAACCAACTTCTTAAACCACGATTTTTAAAAGATAGGTATGCCAGTTTGAAGTAATCATTTATCATTTTTTTCTAAATTTTCTGTATAAGAAAAATATGGCTATTAACACAAGTATTATTATAATGATATAAGTTGTGTAACTGTTCTTTATTAAACCTACTTTTTTTGCTTCTTCTTTTGTTAATAAATTCAAAACCAGATTAAAATCC
>CAYIHC010000145.1:0-2563 GCA_964363105.1 Candidatus Woesearchaeota archaeon
ATCTTTTTCCTTATCCGTAAAAACGTGGGATTCTGCTAATAATAAAGTTTTAACCTTTTCTGGTTTCCAGAACCTTCTATGATCATCAACTGCTTTTATTATTTCAAAAGGCTCGAATTCTGCGTCTTGAACTTCTTTTTTAATTTTGTTGTAGGTTTCTTCCAATAGTCCCATAAAATTAATCCGCTTTAAGATTATATAAACATGTTGTTGTCTTGACTTTAACTGTATTTTAACACCTCTTCCTTGGACTATTTTGGCATTTTCGGAAAATCACTCAACAAATAAATATTGTCTTTCTGTTTCTCGTATTCTTTTTTTATCTTCTTTAAGGCAGTAATGTGTTTATCACTCAAATTATTGCCTTTTATAAAGCAGAAAACAATATAAAAACCAAGATTATCACTACATTGGAAACATATTTTATGAATTGGCTTTCTACTTTTCTTATTTCTACGGGCTTTAAGCAAATGGTATCGACAAGTTGGTTTCAGACAGAAATCACATCTTTCCGAGGCAAATTCTATATCTTTAACTGAAAATCTCTTCGGAAATTTCTTCATTTTTAGTAAACACATATAACATTTCATTTTTCTTTTGCACCAACATAACTTAATTAATAGAGTAATTGAATGACACAAACTTATAAATACTATTAGCTAAAGAAATATAGTTTTTAGATTATAAATCAATTTAAACCGCAAAATAAGATAAGAAGTGATAAAAAGCGAAACAGAAAAGGAAATTGTAAATCATTTGAAGAAAGATGATGTTGTTGTGATTGAAGGGGAAGATACTGAAAAAACAAGTAAAAACAAAAATAGCTTTGACTTATTGTTTAGGGTTTATCATAAGTTAAAATGGAAGTAAAAATGAAAAGAATAAAATCACTTATAGAAGAAGACAGTGAACATGAATATAGGAAATATTGGTGTAGGAATGAAGCCAGAATTCTAAAGAAGGATCTGAAAGATGAAAACAACATAGATACAACAAAAGATGTAAAAATAAGGCTTAAAACAGCTATGAAGATATTATAGGTTTATTTTTAGTTATCGGCTATCGAACTATAAATTGCATTGTATAAATTAATTTTTATTAAACATGCTTTTGATTGCAGAGTTTTTGGTATTTTTCAAAAATTTATTTTTTCTCTATTTTTTTCTTATCTTCAAAGTGTATCTGACCAGCATTTTTATTGCTCACGACACTTTCCCCTAACTTATTCTCAATATCTTTCCTTGCGTTTCCTGCCACACCACCCCCTTTTCTTGCTATTTCCTCACTATGAGAAAAGGTTTTAGGATTCTCTTTCTTAGAAAATTCCTTTGTTGTAGCTTCTGCAAGCATATTGAGAACTAACTCTAAATTAGTCATATTATCACGAAGATTCTCTTTTTTTAAGCCTTTAAACAGTTTATACTCCTTAACAGACTTGTTAGACCATGCTTTTGTTATCTCGTTTGTTAAAATAGCAAAATCTTTCTGTTCTGAAATACCAACCCTGTTCCATTCATCAGTCAGCTCTTTTCTCACTTCAATAGTCTTTAATCGTTGGTTTATCCATTCCTTAGAGTAACCTTTTTGCATATAAGTCTTAAGTGCCCTATCAATAGCAAGTTCAGGATCCTGGGTTTCATCAATTCGTTCACGCCCAACCATTGCAAGCCACATCTTAAAGGGTTCTGCTTTTTTAGAGGGTATTGATTGAATTAAACGCAATAATTGTTCAGTATCCGCAACATCTGTCAGCCTCATCTTTCCATCAGGAGCTAATAATTTCAACTGGTTACAATTTGTAACCGTTTCATTGCCTTCCTCTTTTAACCTGTGCTTCAGGACCTTCCAATAATTTCTAGCCACCTGGAAATCGTTATCAGTAAGCACTGAAATAACGTCCACAATCGAAAAAAGCCATTTTTCTTTAACAGAATCCCACTCAACCCTTATTTTCTGGTTCTCAAATAATTTTATTGCCTTTGTCATTTGTATCAATCCATTATTTACCTAATAATCTCCTGAAACAATTTAATTAAATCTGTTAATATTTTGTTTATTGCAATTATAATATTGAAATTTTTCCTGCATCTGTTAATTTAAATCCTTCTTCATCTGAATGAATAATTAAACCGAGATTTACAAGTTCTGTTATTGTTCTATATAACATGCCTTTAGAAATATCTACTTTCTCAGCCATTTCTGTATGTGTTTTTATTTTATTTTTTTTAATAATCTCCAAGACTTCTCTTTGGGAATTATTCAAATCAAAACTTAACTTTGGCAGGTAGATTAGTTTATTCTCATCTTCAATAACATAAATAATCTGCTTTACTTTTTTAATTCTTGTATAGGAACCAAATAACAACCCAAGAGCCTGTGTTCTTCTTGATCCCGTAATATTGACATAGATTAATTCTCTATCGCTCAAGAGATCAATTGCCCTAGTAATATCTTCTGCTACTTTAACAATATCATAAACCTTTGTTTTTATTGTTTTAACTTCTATTACATTCCCTATGCCTTGTTTATTAGATTATAAGAGGACTTTTGCTTTTCATCAGGG
>CAYIHC010000146.1:0-2512 GCA_964363105.1 Candidatus Woesearchaeota archaeon
TCGCAATCCGCATTGGCTAATTGCATTAAAGGGAACAGGAATAAGCCGATTAATAAAATACTTCCAA
Source organism: Candidatus Woesearchaeota archaeon (assembly GCA_964363105.1). Lineage (GTDB taxonomy): Archaea > Nanobdellota > Nanobdellia > SCGC-AAA011-G17 > JACQNH01 > JACQNH01. The sequence continues at coordinate 68 of CAYIHC010000146.1, forward strand.
TAGTTCACTGGTTAATCATTGCAATATGTATCTTAGGAACAATTGGTTTAGTCATAGGCAAATTCATTTATACTAGAATCAAAGACAAAAGGATCATCCAGCAAATTACAAATTAAAATATTCTTCAAAAACATCTTTAACATCAACAATCTTTCCATTTTTCATTCCGATTACCCTATTACAATATTCAGCAATTAACTCAATACTATGTGAAATCAAGATTATAGTTTTCCCTTCAGAATTCAATTTCTTAATATATTCCATTAACTCTTTAGCATTCTTATGATCCAAACCTGTATCCGGCTCATCGACAATTATTATTTCAGGTTTCATAGCCAAAATAGATGCAATTGAGACTCTTCTTTTTTGCCCAACACTTAATGAATGTGGGTCTTTCTCAACAAAATCAGCTAGATTAATCTTATGCAGAACCTCATAAACTCTTTCCCTAATTTCCTTCCCACCTAAACCCATATTTTTCAAACCAAAACTAATCTCGTCAAACAAGTTCTCCTCAAATAGTTGATAATTAGGGTTTTGAAAAACATATCCTATTTTTTTAGTTCTATCATAAACATCACTTTTAGAAATATTTTTTCCTTCTAACAATATCTCTCCAGAACCTTTTAAAATTCCAATTATGTTCAAAGCTAAAGTTGATTTCCCGCTTCCATTTAAGCCAATAATACCAATAAAATCTCCTTTCCCAATTTTAAGATGTATATCACTCAACGCTTTCACATTATTAGTATATTTAAAATTAAAATCTTTTATCTCTAATATAGTCTTATTTTTACTTTCGCTTTTTAATTTCCCTATCTTACCAATAACCTCTTTCAAATTATGTGGTGGCAACATCACTTCACTATACTCTTTGCTTTTAAAAACATCATCAATTTTGCCTTCAATTAAAACCTTTCCATCATCTATTAACAAAACATTGTCACATATTTCATTTATTAATTCAACATTATGTTCAACAATTAAGACTGTATGTTTTTTCTTTAATATTTTTATCAGTTCAATTAAATTTCTAATCGATGGTTGATCTAAATTCGCAGTTGGTTCATCAAACAATAAAACTTTAGGCTCCATTGCCAAGATAGAAGCTAATGCAACCTTTTGTTTTTGCCCAGAGCTTAATTCTTCTATCGACCTGTTTCTCAAATGTTCAATCTCTAATTCCTCCAGAACATTATTCAATCTCCTTTCAATTTCAAACCAAGGTAGATTTAAATTTTCTAAACCAAAAGTTATTTCATCCTCAACATTTAAAGCAAATAACTGAGAATCAGGACTTTGAAATAATATTTGTATTTTCTGTGACAGTTCAGCCATAGATAAACCCTTATTGTCCCTGCCTAGGATATTAATCGACCCACTTAAATCTCCTTTAATAGAGTTAGGAATTAAACCGCTTAAAGCCAACAATAAAGTAGATTTTCCACAACCAGAAGGCCCAATAATACCATAAACCTCTCCTTCTTTAACATTAAATGAAATATTGTTTAAAACAAAACTCTTTTCAGCAGGATAACTATAATTTAAATCCTTAACTTCTATTGCATTTGTCATTAGAAATTCATTTGAAATCAAATATTTAATAGTTTCGTTTAACAATATTTAAAAACTCAAAGAATACTAATTAAACGGATTCAAATGGTAAAAAAGAGGAAGGTTAAAGAAAGCAAGTTAGGACTCATTTTAATATCGATATTTGTCCTATTAAGTTTATATTTTTTCAGTTCTAATTTAACAGGATTACTAATCTCAAGCTGTAGCGACTCAGACAATGGAGATAAATTCATAAAAGGAACATTAAGTTATCAAAGTTTAACAGTAGAAGATGATTGTATGGGCGAAAATGTGGTTGAATATTTTTGTAATTCAAAGGGCATACCTAGTGTAAAATTAAGCAAATGTGAATCTACATGCCAAAATGGAGCTTGTATCTCTACAGGAATTAAAACAACTTTTAAAGAATCATTCCAGATAAGGCAGGGCTCAGATTTTTTAGAAGTCAACGAATTTATAGGTGACGTTATAGATGCAATAACCGAAAGAGAAATGCCTTTATTACTAAAATCCTCTAAGATTAATATAAACACAGGCATTACCTCTTACAAACAATACATAAGATTTAATGATACAAATCTACAAACAGGAAGAGTAAAATTCGACGAAGATGAAGAAAATGAAGTTTCTGATTTCTTATTCTTTGACGACAAAGATTATTTATTTGAATATGAAATTGATTTTGAAAATAATCTAATAAGTGATATAGACAGTAATAAATTAGAAGATCTAAAAAACAGAAAGATATACATCTTAGGTGATGAATACGAAATCCTTGACAGTAATGTTAACAACAATGAGATCTCATTGACCTTTTTAGGCGGAAAAACAAAAGACACATTAAAAGAAGGAGATTCAAAAACCTACACA
>CAYIHC010000147.1:0-2423 GCA_964363105.1 Candidatus Woesearchaeota archaeon
GCGTAATGATAAAAAAAGAATCATAAAAGATAAAAGCCTCCCTTTGTCCATAAGATCAGTCGTGCGTATTTATCCATCTAGTCAAGCCAACAGATTGTATTACGGTGGATTGCCTCATTTAGGAAATGCTTTTTTCGGTGCTTGGAATTCCGATGACATACAAAAAGCTTCTGAGGCATATGAGGATTACAGTCTTTCTAAAAATCTGCTCATTAAAGGTTTTAAACCTCCCGTTGTAGATAAGGTAAGATTAGGTGGAGGAAGCCCCGCTCGCTTCGAACCTTTTGATCCGTGTCTTACTGCAATAAAAAAAACCTTAGAAAACAGAAGACTTTCCGATTATCCTTTGGCCGCTGGCGATGAGGTTGATAAGGTACCTATTATTGATTATTTTAATAGTAATTACCCTAATGCAATCAAAGAAAACAATATTATTTTCACTCATTCTAGTACGCAGGCACTTTCGTTTGTTATGGAGGCAATATTGGATTACGGTGACGTAGTTTTAATGACGGCGCCAAATTACGGGCTGTTTTCTTTTATACCAGAAAGAGTAGGAGGCAGAGTTAGGCTTTTAGATTTAACAAGTCATGATGATTGGAAGATTAACCCAGAAAAACTAAAAAAACTTATTACTGAAATAAATAACGAGCTTAAATTGGATTATGACAGAAATCGAGGAAAATATATCTTTAGACGCTCTGATTATCCTCCAAAGGTTTCCGCATTTGTTCACATGAATCCGCACAATCCCACGGGAGTGGTTTATGGTCAGAAGGATAAGGCTTTACTATTTAAAATATCGAATATTTGCAGGGAGGCTAGCGTGTTTGTAATTGACGATCTGGCATATGCTGGTTTGGAATATGATAGAAGTAATTTAGCTCTTCCTATTAGCAGCCTAAAAGGCCATTTTGATAACACAATCACTTTATATACACTTTCTAAATCTTATGGACTCGCTGGCTTAAGATCTGGAATGGTTATCGCCAATGAGATAGTTATTTCATTAATTAGAGATAGAGTATTTCAGGCATCTGATTCCTTATCGATATTGCAATCGTCTGCAATGGCTGCTGCTTTTGTCCCAGAAGAAAGTGTGCAAAATGAAAAAGAGAAATATTTTACCAATATTACCAAGGAATATTATAAAAGATATGTTCTCGTAAAGTCTATCATAGCTGGATTTAGCGTTCTTGATAAGTCTGAAAAGAAACTATTTGATACTATTATTAAAACACTTAAACTAAGTATTGATATCGACAAAAACATGAATGGAATCAAAGATATCAGGATAATCCTTGAACCTGAGTCAGGGTTTTTTATACTTTTGGACTTAAGCAAGCTACTTGGAAAATCTTATGGGGGTTTTAAAATAAGGGATGATAAAACTTTGCTACAGTTTTTATACACTTCTGGCAATATCAAACTTTTGACTGGCAAGGCTTTTTGCTGGAGTAATCGCAATCAACTAGTTGTCAGAACAACTACTGCCTTAGAGTATGATAGTTTAGTGGATAGTTATTTAAGACTTAAATCATCCATAGAATCACTAGTATGAAAATATTTGTTGCTTCTTCAAAAAAGCATGTAGGAAAAATACAGGAGGATATTTTCATACGCGATTCATTCATTTCAAAGGGTATTTTTTCAGAAATTGCCACGCTCGAGGATGTAATAAAGTTTTCAAAACCTTTTGATGTAGTAATATTAAAAAGTATTTGGGGATATCATCTTGATTGCAAGATGTTTCTTGAACAAATATCTATACTCAGGGAAAAGAAGATTGTTTTAGTGAATGATTATGGTTTCATTTACTGGAATATCAACAAATTTAAGTATCTAAACGAAATAAAAAATGTCAATGTAACACCCACTAGTTTATTACAGATAAAACACGCTCGTACAGCTCTATATATTAGAAATACAATTTTGGAAGCAAGCAAGGATTTCAATTCAGATATGCTTGTAATTAAACCTTCTGTATCAGCAAGCGGATATTTAACATATGTGTATAATATAAACAAAAAGAACAGCGTAGCTGTTAATTCCTTGCTAACTAAAAGACATCTTGATTTTATAGTGCAACCTTATCGGCCTTCTATTTTTGAAGGGGAGATATCAATTATTATAATTAATGGCAGACTTCTTTATGGTGTTATCAGGTTTCCAGGGGTCTTAAGCGATAAGAAAGATACAATATATTTAAAATTAAATGATCTGCCGATTTTTATTAAGAAATCCGCATCGGCGTTAGGAGATTTTTTCTTGAAAAAGTTTGAAACATTACCAAAAATATGTAGAGTCGATTTTCTAAGAAACACCACCAGTTATGAGATTTTAGAAGTAGAGCTGATAGATCCCGATCTGTTTTTTAGATATATTCCAGAGAATATACGCGAAAAAGCGATTTCTATGTTATT
>CAYIHC010000148.1:0-2421 GCA_964363105.1 Candidatus Woesearchaeota archaeon
ATCCCTTCATCAGCACTTAATTCAGTCCCACCACTAGCTAAAGCACTTCTCACTTTCATAGGTTGTATATTATAACCTAATTTCCTATACGCCACCGTAGGGAGTTCTAGTGTGTCCTCACAAGAGATAATTCTGTATCTCCTCATAATCTCCGTAATACTTGCCCCAAGAACACTTGTCTTTCCACTAGATCTTGTGCCGCAAAATAAAAGTGTCCTGTTCCCATCAATAATAAAACTCAACAATCCTGCAGCCATACTATTCATCATATTATTTTTTATAAATAATGGTAAAGTCCATGGCCTGTCTCTATGTCTTCTAAATGCATATCCAATACCATATGGATTTAATGGTGCTGTAATAATTGCAACTCTTGCCCTTGATCTAGGTAATATTAATTCAGTATCTAAAATAGGATTTGCCTCATCTAAAGCCCTTCCGCTTAAAATTCTGAATTTTGTTGCCCATCCTTGAACATCTTCAGAACTTGAAGTTATGTTTGTAAAACAATGACCATAATCCTGATGAACAATAAATATTGGACTTTCACCTGCAGGAGAATTAATAGTAATATCTTGTATCTTTTCATCATCAAGTAAAACCTCTATTAATCCAAAACCAACAGTATATCTTACTAAAATCTCAGACAGCACATTTAATTTCTCAAGGCTTAGTTCTATTCCCTTTTGATCAGCTAATTCAGTAACTAAATCCTTAGAAATATTAAAAAAAGTTGCTCTGACTCTTTCAGGTTCTAAGAAATCCTCTTCACTTGGTTGATGCTCTCTTATGACTCCTCTTGCAACATCCAATAAAGCATATTCCTCTTCAGTTAATTTAAACTCAGGTGGATTTAACTGATAAAGATATTTTATTTCCTCAGGAATTTTATATATCCCTATATCAGCATCACCAACGGTATAAACATCAATTTGTTCAGCATTCATCGGCGGTTGTGCCTGTAATCTAGAAAACATAAAATCAGGAGTTACTGATGGTCTAAACACTAGCCTATAAACACCTCTGTCCCCTAATTCATACCCTTCAAGCTCTTCTCTTGTCTGATTAATTAATCCTGTATTTTTAATTAAATTATACACTTGATCAGTAAAGTCATAATAATCTTTTTCATAATTATTCTCTCCATTTTTTAATTTAATTCTGCTTTCTCTTCTTAATCTTTTTATTTCAACAAAAGCACCTATGGGATCACTTTTAATTAATCCATAAACAAGATTTTGTAAATTTTTTAATCTGTCTCCTAAATAAGAAGCATGTCCTTGATCTAAAATTAAACCCCATATTTTTCTCTGTCTCACTAAAGCATTGTATACATTAGCTATTTCAACTAATAATTGAGTTTGATGATAATTATAACTATAATTTTTGTTTAGATATAAATTAATTCTTTTAACACCCGGAAACTCGACTAATTTTTCAGTGACAAGCATCATAGTTACAGGATCATCTTCTAAACTAGGACTTATTCCTGCAGCCCTGCAATCTATCTTTAAAATATCCTCTTGTCCTTCTTTAACTACTTGAAAAGCATTCTTTTGAAACCCGTTACTCATCCTCTTTTTAACCTCCTTTAAGAAACCTTTTTAAATAACTATTGTATCTAACTATTAAATAGTTTTCGATTATAAAAAAGAGGTAAAATGGCATTACAAGAACAATCAAGTGAAGCTGAATATTTTCTTGCCAGTGCCGGAACAAGATTATCTATTCTAGAAAATAAATATAACATGATAAGTGAAAAATTACTTATAGTAAATCAAAATATGATTATAGAATACAAAAAAACAATATCAGAAATCGGTTCTTTCGCCAAAGAGATAAAAGATTTAAAACTCCAATTAAGTAGTTTAAAAGAAGCCATGACTACAATTTCAAGGGAATTGGGTTTTTTTGCAAGAAAAGAATCAATAAAAGAACTAGAAAAGTATATTAACCTGTGGCACCCTCTAAGTTTTACAACAGAAGAGGATGTAAAAAGAATTATAAGAGAAAACAGTAAAAAAAGAGGTAAGAACTAAAATGCCATCACCACTAGAACTTACATTAGACATGCAGAATAAAGGATTAGACGAAGAAAAAATAGCTTCAGAATTATCATCAAAAGGGCTTTCTAAGGAACAAATTTCTCAGGTAATTACACAGGCAAATATAAAATCAAGAGTTGAATCTCCTGAAGAAGCTCCTCCTGCACCAGAAGCACCTTCAACACAAACACAGGAAACAAATGTTTCAGAATTTCAAAATCAGCAAACAACTGAACCTCAACAATTTCAAAGCTATACAACATCAACAAATAAGCAAATAGAAGAAATAGCAGAAGAAATTATTCAGGAAAAATGGGAAAACTTTTTAGAAAACTTTGGAGACTTGCCTATTTGGAAAGAAAAAATTGAAAATGAT
>CAYIHC010000149.1:0-2344 GCA_964363105.1 Candidatus Woesearchaeota archaeon
TTAGCTTCCCGTTAGGTGTCTCCGGTCTGTTCACCGGACAATAATTTCAGAAGCTCGTGGTTAGGGACAGTGACAATTTCGTTAAACCATTCATGCAAGTCGCCATTCAGACGACAAGGTATTACGCTCATTATTGTTACAATAAAAATTTATGAAAATAAATTTTTATGGATTAATATTTCTATTATATCAATAGAAATAAGTTGATTAAACTTTTTCTTTGATATTCGGGAAATAAATTTTATTTACCGAAATCTCTTTACATCGCTGTAAAGATCGGACTATATCTTAATTATTAATTAAATTAATAATTCTCAACATGTAGTCTCTGAGGGTTCTAGAATTATTTTTTTGGAATAGCTCTATAGAAGTTAGATTGAGAAGATGAACCAAAAACAGAACCAGTTTCTCCAACTATTTTTTCTGCTTTATTTTCATCAACTAATTCTTCAAGATTATCATATAAAAATGTTTGACTTGGAATTTCTCTATTATCAAACAATTCTTTAACATGACCTAAAATTCTTCTTGGAGAGAAATATCTAGATTTTAAAGATTTTATTGTTAAATCTAATAAAGATTCATACAAGATATCTTTTTGAGTTTCTCTATCCATGAAGTTTTCAAAATTAAATCCTTTTTAAACTTTTCTAGTCTTCCCTGCTGATTTTCTCTCCACTTTGATTTTCAGTTATTAATATTAATAATAACTACAAAGTTTCTTCGAGATGTTCCAGCATATAGTTGAGTTGACAATAAATATTCTCGCGAACTCAGAAATTAGAAATTTCTGGGACTTCAACTCTTTCGAGTATGAAGTTATTAAAGCATTCAAAACTTCTCTAAACTTTTTCACTCAAAATAATTTGAATATTATTAATAAAAATATTTGAGCGATAGCGAGAATAAATTAAGAATGTAAGGCAGTGTAATCTACCTTAAGAGTCTCAGGAATTAGACCCGCCGTTTGATGGGTCTTAGCTGCGTTGAAACACAGTTTGAAGCACCACCACTGGGCAGGTTTCACCGATTATACAAGTCTTTTCAGATTAGCAATCGGCTACGTTTTTGATAAACAGTCGAACCATCCTTGTTATTGAAATCTACAAATGCATTTTAATTTCTAAAAAACAAATATAGACACCCCTTCTACCTAAGTTAAAGGGCTAATATGCCGAATTCCCTTAACCACGTTAAACTTTCATATCTTAGCCTTCTCAGCTAGGGCATCAGTGTCAAATCTGGGTACAGATATTTAAATTCTATACATAATCTTTTCACTGGCTCCTGGAATCAGCATTTTTCATTTAATAAATTCTTATGGATCTCTGCATTACACTCCCCAGATTTATTTATCAAACCTTTCTTTCGAAAACATGCTTGTCCTAAAGCGAATTATATCATCAACAAATTTAAATAGTGCAGGAATATTAACCTGCCATCCATCGCCATAACCGGTTAAGGTATGACTTAGGTTCTGACTAACCCTTGGTTAATTGTTATTGCCAAGGAAACCTTGCTCTTACGATATTTCGCGATTCTCAGCGAAATCAGTTCTTACTCCTCCCAAGATTCTCATTCCTTCCAGCTCCATTCTTTCTTTCGAAAAAACTTCTGCGCTAAAAAGACGCCTGTTTACCACAATATTCAAATGAATATGTCTAAAGTATCGGTATTATGTTTTAGTCCTGTCCATTTTCAAGGCCTCAAACCTCAATAGGTGAGCTGTTACGCTTTCTTTAAATGATGACGGCTTCTATGTCTACATCCCTAGTGTCTCAGGTTTAAGACTCTCTTTGATACACTTAACATAAATTTTAGGACCTTAACTTTAGTCTCCTTTGTTCTGGTTTTGCGACATCACCTTACGCGCTGCCGCTGTTTCCCGTTATTTTCATCTTACAATTTCCGAGTTGGAAAGTTATCCGTAGGAAAAACCCTCTGCAATAACTATCCGTACTTTACACCGTAAGAAAGTATTAACGAGACTATACGAAGGCATATTTCAACAGGAACCAGCCATTGCCAGATTCGATAGGCTTTTCACCCCTAATCACAAGTCATCATAGTGCATGCATACAACAATTGTTCAGACCTCCATTTTCCTTTCGAAAAACTTCATCTTGCTCATGATTAGATCATCTGGCTTCAGGTCTCACATAAGTGACTAATGCATTTTCATACTCGCTTTCGCTTCGGCTTCCAAATGTTAACCTTGCCACTTAACTGAACTCCTTGGCCCGTTTTTCAAGACGTACGTTAGAACTCTCCTTAGAGAGCACTAACCAACTGTAACTGTTAGATTTCAAGTCTTTTAACTCTCTTTTAAGAGTACTTTTCAGCT
>CAYIHC010000150.1:0-2339 GCA_964363105.1 Candidatus Woesearchaeota archaeon
GCCAATTTTATTAATTTTTTTACTTTAGAATTTTTGTTCTTTTTACTTGCCTTCCTACTATGTTTCCTACCACTTTTCTTTTTATCTTTATTAGAAACTTTCCTTACAATCTTCTTTTTTTTACTTTTCTTCTTTACCATTCTCTACTTCTTTCCAAATTTTTCTTTTCCGAAGTTTTCTTTTTTTAAAAAAGAAAAGCTCAGCTGGACTCGGTGAAAAAGTTCCTTAAACAACGACCAATCCATTTCTTAACCTATTGGCTTGTTTTAAAGGTTATCTTCTTCACACCATAGACAAGCTTAACAAGTGTAGATTTCGCGTGGTGAGTTATAGTCCAGCCACCACATTAATAGTTGAACACTTGACAGAGGCTGCTATTGATGTATCCTTTTCAGGACAACCGAATTATCCTCAAGATCTACAGTGTAAATAACCTATAAATAATTATCCGACCACTTCACAGTTAAAAATCTGGAATAAATATATTTTTATACTCTAAATTTCTGACTTATTTTATGTTCGGAATGAATCCAAAAGAAATTGAAAAAGCAATGAAAAAGCTTGGAATTAAGCAGGAAACTATTGAAGCCTCTGAAGTTATAATAAAAACAAAAGATAAAGAGTTGATTATAAAAGACCCTCAAATTGTTAAAATGAACGCAATGGGCCAGGAAAGCCTGCAGATTACAGGAAAGATAGAAGAAAAGTCAATTGGAATTTCTGAAGATGATATTAAAACCGTTATAGAGCAGACTAAAGTAGACTATGAAACAGCAAAAAAAGCATTGGAGTCCAATAACGGCGATTTAGCTCAAACAATCTTAGAATTACAGGAAAAGAGTTAAATATCTCATATACTTACTATATTTATGGAAGAAGTGAATAATCTTATTGAACTAGCAGAAAAGAAGCTGTCAAATGTAGATCATCTGTTATCTGTTACTTTTCCAGTTATCAATGATAGTAAACTTCTTGCACCCATCGCTGATTCAATAGCAATTTGCGTTTTTATGGTAATGGAAGCCTTATTAAAATATGAAAGAGCCTATAAAAGGATTCATTCATTGCCAAATAACTTAGATATTATGTTTAATATCTTTGAATCAGAAGTTGTTAATAGATACAAAATAAGCAAAAAATTTATAATTATGCTGAATGATCTTAAAAATTTCACTCAAAGCAGGAAAAAAAGTGCAGCAGAATTCGTAAAAAATGACCAGTATATAATATGTTCGAATGAATATTACACAACTATTATCACACAGGAAAAATTAAAAACTTATAAAGACCTAACATCACAGTTTATAAACCAGGTAAAGGAAATAATCTCAAGGAGGAGTTAAAATGATAGAAGAATTTGAAAGTGCAAAGGAAGAATTAAAAAGAGCAGATCATTTGATATACATAACATTAAAAATCTCAAGAAATGTAGATGTTATAAGAAATGCAGTATTAAGGATGATTAGCGCATCTGAATTCTTAATTAAAGATGTTTTAGTTCACAAAAAGAAGGAACTTCCGAAAACAATAAAAGAAAGCATTATCTTGTTAAGAAATACTTTCAAGAAAGATGAAAAACTGCATGATTTCCTGAATTTCTATGAAACATTAAAAAGAATAGAAAGATCAGAATACACAGCAAAAGATGAATACAGGAAAAATTTAGCATTAATAACAAAGTTCATGACTTTAGATGTTCCAACATTAGAGCAATACTTCAACAAAAGTATAGATTTTATGCATTATGTAAATGAACTAACAGGAAAAGTCCATAAGGAGAAGTAGATGACTAAATTTCTTGGTATTATGAGTGCCAAAGGTGGTGTAGGCAAAACCACAACAGCATTAAACTTAGCTGTCTCAATGGCTAGTTTCAATCAAAGAGTTGTTTTAATTGATGGAAACTTATCAACACCTCATTTAGGTCTTCACTTAAACTTTTTTAATAATATAAATACGCTACATGATGTTTTGTCAGGTGAAAAAAATATATTTGATGTTATCTACAAGCACAAATCAGGATTATCCTTAGTATTAGGCGATGTTTCCTTAAAAACAAATTACAAAAATAGCTTTATTAAAACAGTAAGAAACCTTAATGGACTCTTTGATTATATAATATTGGATTCACCAGCAGGTCTTTCCCAGGATAATTTGAATATAATAGAAATAATAGATAAATCTCTTGTTGTTGTAAACCCAGATATCCTAAGCTGCACAGAAGGTTTAAGATTAATTAAAGTATTAGAAAGTAAAGGGAAGGAAGTAATTGGAATTATTTTAAATAAAGTTTCAAAAGACAAAGGAGAAATGTCAAAAGAAAGCGTTGAAGCTATGTT
>CAYIHC010000151.1:0-2304 GCA_964363105.1 Candidatus Woesearchaeota archaeon
ATGGTGTAAATTCAAAGACAACCTGTAATTTGGATTCTAGTTTATTTGCTGGCTGGTCTTTAGTAGAAGCTGATGCTGATTTTAATATAATCCCTTTTTTAAAACAAAATATTGATTTAAATTCTCCTTTACATTTATCGTTAATATCTTTAACTACGAATGAAGACAGGTTTTTAGAAGATCTTAAGAAAAAACAAAATGCAAATGGTGGGTTTGATAATAGTGTTACTACAACTGCTTTTGCTACTCTTGCACTAAGCCAAAAAGAAAGTGCTGATGTTAAGAAAGCAAGAGATTTTTTAAAAAGCAAGCAAAATAATGATGGGTCGTGGAATCAAAATCCATTAGATACTGCATTAGCTTTGTTATCATTATCTTCAGAAGTTGTTATAGAACCTCCAAGCGGTGTGCCTCAACCAACAACATGTAACAGAGATGGGTCTTGCGATGAAGAATTAGGAGAAGATGAAGATACTTGTCCCTCTGATTGTGTGGATGTAAGTGATAGAACATCAAAAGAACCAGCTATAGAACAAACGCCGTGTGATGAAAACAGATTTTGCGACAGGGAAAGCGGAGAGGATGAGATAAACTGCCCTATTGATTGTGCTAAAGAAGTTACAGATACAACTACTCCGAAAGAACCAACAACTGAAGGTGTAGAGAGTGGTTTTGGAAATATTTTGTTAGCCGTAATATTAATTATTGGGGTATTAGTGATTATTTTCTTTGTTTATAAAAAATTAAAAAGCGGGAAAGGTGGTAAAACTGAACCTAAAACGCCATTCAGACCGTTTAGTGTGCAGTTAAACCAGATACCGCAGAAAAATGATTTTAGTAATAGGTTATTTAAACCGCTGCCGCAGAAAAAAACTGCTGTTGAAAGCGAACTTGAAAAGTCAATAGAAGAGGCCAAGAGATTGCTTAAAAAATGAGAACTTTAAATTTTGTAATTGTTTTAATTGTGTTTACGAGCTTTGTTGTTGCGAGTGAACCATTGAGATCTACAGATATTCTTGATTTTTATCCATATACAAAAGAACTATCTATTGGGGAAACTTATCAGGCAAATTATAAATTTAATTTTAAACCTGAAAGTTTTGAAGTTTTTTTAATTAAACCTGACTTAAGTGAATATAAACCAGGTGTTATTTTTGTTAAATTAAAATCAATAGATTACCTTTATGTTTATATTCCTGAAGAATTTAAATTAGGGGAATATAAGTTAAGTATTAAATCAAAACACCTTATTAATAACTTTTTAAAAGAAAATATTTATGAGGAAATTTTTAAAGTAAAAAATGAATTAGGAATAAGAATTATCAATCCATTTGTGTTCTTGGAAGGTAAAAATGAATTTAGAGTTAGTTTGTTGAATTTAGGTAATATGATAAGAACTGTTGAGCTTAAGGAAGATAACTATACAATGCCTTTTAGAGATTCTGTTGAAATAAAACCAAATGAAAGAAAAGATTTGTTATTTAAGGTTAAAGATAATAATTTTGATGTTTCTTATTTGAGTTTTTTTGTTGATTCTTTGAATTCAAGTATAAATGACAAGGAAGTTTATCAAATACCATTAATTGGTAAGGAAGTGATTGGGAATGTAAACGTTGAAAGAAAAGATTTAGAGATTCCTAAAATAGTTGAAGAAACAGATTCTATTAAATTTTTAAATAAGAAGGATAACATAGATTTAATTTTAAGACCTAAAGAAGAAAAGAGTGGATTTGTTCAATTTTTGGCTTTGAAAGATTTATTAAATGTAGATGTTTTATTGTCTGGGGATGTAAAAGAGATAGTTGATGTTAATATAAGTCAAATTGGAAGTTTGTTTAAAGACCAAGTGTATAATTTGAAAATTGAAGTGAACAAAGAAAGGAATGCTTTGTCTGGAATTTATGATGGGTTTTTGAATATTCTTTTTGATGGTGGAAGTGTTAATATGAAGATTAATATTAAGGTTTTAGATGAAACATCTAATGAGACTGAGATAATAAATCAAACAGAAAATATTATCGGAACAACAAAACCAAAGACTACTCTTGAAAAAAAAGAAGAGAAACCAACAGATGCAAGATATTTAATAGTAGCTTTTTTTATTTTGTTGATTATTGTTTACTTGTTTTATAAGATTTCCAGAACTGCTGGAAAGCCGAAAAATGTTAAAGAGTTTTATGGGAAGTTTGGGAAATAACTAAACTAAAAGTTTTAATCCTTCTGTTAACTGTTCAGATAGTTTAATTATGTCGCTTAAATCAGGTCTTATTAGGGTGATTTTTTCGACGCCGCCTTCGGCGGGAC
>CAYIHC010000152.1:0-2304 GCA_964363105.1 Candidatus Woesearchaeota archaeon
AAAAAATAGACAAATCAGTTTCAGATTTTTACCCAAGAATATATTCAGCAGATTTCATGATGGACAACAATAAAAATTGCTGGTTAGTTGAGATGAATTCAAAGCCCGGAATGTTATATTACAACAATAAGCCAAAAATAAGGGAAAGATATTACTCAAATGTTGTCAAATCATTAAAAAATTCAGTATAAACTATCAAAAGGACTGACTATATTTTTCATTTGTTCTTTGGTTAATTTTAAATTTTTATAAACCCCATAATTGCCCAATAGAACTTGAACTGTTTTGTTCTCAACACCACTTTCAATTAAATGTTTTGAGTAAGTATCTCTTAACATATTGCAGTTAACTTTCTTCCCTATCTTAGAGATTTTAGCAGCATTATTAACAATCTTCTGCGCCATTCTTATAGATACATAAGATTTTTTTGTTGGAAATAAGAACTCAGATACTTTTCCCCGATTCTGTAAATATTCAGTTAAAAATTCAATTACTTTTGTAGATAACACAAAATTTCTTTCCCTGCCATAAGATCTTACTATTCCTACTTTATTGTTGATATTCAAATCATTAACCTTAAGATTAACAACCTCAGAAACCTTTAATCCTGACCCATACATCAAACATATCATTAATTTATGTTTTGGGTTTTTAATAACTTCAATTAACTTTTTTATTTCTTCTTTTGATAATGCTTCTTTATTAACTTCTTCTATTTGAGATAATTTTATATTATCAAAAATCTGTTTTTTTAATATTCCCCCATAATAAAACTTCAAAGCGCTTAATGTCAATATTATTGAAGAGGATTTAAGTTTCTTTTCTTCTGATAAATGATTTAAATAATTCTTAATATCATCATTTAACACTTCCTCAGCCTTCTTCTTCGTGAACTTAAGGAAGTTATTATTATGTCTTACATACGCCTTTAGCGTTAAATTAGACAATCCTCTTGATTTAAGCTCATTTTCTAAACCTTCTAATTGAGTCATCTATTAAAAAGATTAGATTTATTTAAAAACTTACCTTATTTGCAACGCCATCGTGGTCAATTATCCTTATAAAGCTTAAATCTATAGCTTTTAATGGTGATTCCACATGGCAAATATGCAATGGTATGATTGGGTTTCTTGGATTTTAGTTTTTATTGGAGCCCTAAATTGGGGCTTAGTAGGAGTTTTCGAATGGAACTTAGTGGAAACAATACTTGGAATGGGAACCATAACAAGAGTAATTTACATCTTGGTCGGTTTATCAGCCTTGTATGAACTCTACAAAGTTGCAAAGAAATAAACTTCTACATTTTTTCTTTTTTTATTAATTTTTCAAATGTAATCCCTTTATCTTTAGCTAAATCTAAGGTTATTGAATATCCACTTGGAGTTTTATTTAACTTTTCAGGCGTTAGGAAATACCATCCTTCATTATTGAATCTTATTCCTATATAAGCCTCAGCACTAAACAATTTTGAAAATTCTATTATTTGTTGAACATCATCTTCTGTTAAATATTTATTCCCTTCTTTAATGCTTTTACATTCAACTGCAACATATCTTTTGCCATTGCTCGCAATTAAATCGGGGTTTGGATTAGAACTTAAACCGCTTCCGGCAGATCTTACAACAGCCCATTCTTTAGTGTCCCAAAACATGTTAATTAATTCTCTTTCTGTTCTTGATCCCTTTTTTTTGCTCATTAAATAAAATAAAATAAGGTATTATAAAAAGTTAATTGTTTATTGATTCTTAATTCATTACACTTTTAAACCATATAAATCAAAAAACCACATGGAAGAAGTTATCCTGGTTGATGAAAGTGACAATGAAATCGGAAAAGAGGAAAAATTAAAAGCTCATAAGGAAGGTAAGCTTCATAGGTGCTTTTCAATCCTCGTTTTTAATCCAAAAGAAGAACTATTAATCCAAAAAAGATCAAAAAATAAATATCATTCCGGCGGTTTATGGGCTAATACATGCTGTAGCCATCCCAAGCCAGGCGAAATTACTGAAATTGCAGCGCATAGAAGATTGAAAGAAGAATTTGGTTTTGATTGCGAATTAAAGCCTATTTTCAATTTTACATATAAAAAAACATTTGACAACGGCTTAATAGAACATGAATTTGATCACGTTTTTATGGGTGTAACAAATTCAAAGCCACAGCCAAATAAAGAAGAGATTGAAGATTTTAAGTGGGTTCCTATTGAAGAATTAAAAAAAGATATAAAAGAAAATCCAGAAAACTATGCTTATTGGTTTAAAATTATTATGGATAAATTAAAAAAATAATTTTCATTTTGAAGCC
>CAYIHC010000153.1:0-2224 GCA_964363105.1 Candidatus Woesearchaeota archaeon
AATCTATTAATAAAACATGGAAAAAAAAGGGCAGTTAAGCATATTTCTAATACTTGCCTTAATCATAATTATAGTCTTCTCATTATTATACTTCATGAAATCAATGCCCAAATCACAACAACAAAAAACAGAAGTCGTAAAATCATCAATTTCAGACGCAATTACTTCAAACATCCAAAACTGTTTAACAAATACAGCAAATCAAGCTATTTTAATTTTAGGTTTGCAGGGGGGGTATATAGAAAAACCAAATAAATTCCTAACAATAAACAACTCCTTTCTAAGTTTTGGTTATTACAAAAACTCAATTATCTTAAATTCATTAGAAGGTATAAAATCAGAAATAAATAATTACATAGAAAAAAATCTTCCTTTATGTGTAAAAGAAAATAATCTTATCTTTGAAGAAGGTTCAGTTATCTCAAAAACAACAATAAACCAAGATAATATAAAAATTGAAGTAAATTATCCAATAAGAATTAAACAAGGTGACAGGGTAGAAGCTCTAAAAGAAGATTACAATACAGAACTAAAGACAAGGTTAGGTTACATTTACGATTTTATTTTATCAGTAGTTACTAAACACTTAAAAGATCCAAGAAATATAGACATTGTAAACCTATTAAAATCAGATCTTTCAATAGATATTGTAGGTTATAAAGAAAACACTTTAATCTATGTCATTACAGACAAAAAATCAAAAATAAACAACAAAAATTTCAATTTTGTATTTGCAAATTACTTCGGAACATGAAAAAAATAATAAGCTGGATATTTGTAATTATGATTTCAATAATCTTGATAGTCTTGCCTATCTCAGCACAACCATCTCTTCCAAATTCAGGTAAACAACAAGAAGAGTCAGGAGTTAAAGGAGCAACCAATATCTTAAACCAATATATGGAATATTTTGGCTATTATCAGGCAGTTGTTAGTGGTCAGGTTGGCGGGATAATATTTAATCAATTTTTTTCAATAGCAATGAAGGATGCAGATCCAAACACTCAGGAAACAATAACCTTCTTAAAAACTTTAAAAGGCGTTTTACCAAAAAAAACTCAAGGCAGATCGTCAAGTCAAAAAGATAGACAAACAGCACAAAACAAGCAATCAGAAATAGAGGAAGCATAGTAAAATGAAAAAATATATCTTAATAATATTAATTTTTGTTTTTGCTACTCAATCATATGCTTTTTTCAATGATTTTAATACAAATCTATATTCTGAATTTTCACAATCAAAATTTAATCCCTCAAAAGATAAGGTATTGATGACTGTTGATCAATTTGGTCAGTTGGTTTATATGGACTTTGTGATTAATAGCGACAATATTGGTGCATTCTTTAATCTTGAAGACAAGGAAATTTACGTTAATAACATTTATTTTTATTTTTCAGAGGATACAGCTTATTTAATTGCAGTTGACGATAAATCAGAGATAATCTACAAAGGCACAAAACTTCCAAAAATGGATCCTGGAAGCATGATAATCTTAGATAAGAATGGCAACTTATTGGAAATGCGTTATACAACTTCAGAAAAAAATTCTTTTGTGAATCCAATTGGTAATGCAATCGTTATATACAAAAAAGACAAAAACAAGGAAACATACATAATAAGGAACGGTGAAATGAAGCTTTCAGGATTGTTTAATCTACCACAGTTTGATGGCCAAGCCATAATAAATAACAGTGTATTAAGCTTAGGGGATAAAAAATTTGATCTGTTTAATAGCGAATTTATAGATATAAACGGTAAATTCTCAGCGACAGTCCCAACAAATCTAAAACTTGAAAATTCAAAGATTAGTTTAATTAAGGATAATTATTTAGGGGAAGTAATAAACAAACAAAATTTTAAAATATTAACCAGTAAATTAAAAGAAAATACGAACCTGCTTATTAACGGTCTAACAGAGTTGAATATAAATTACTTATCAGCTAGTATTAAACAATATCAGGCAACATTTACAAATTCTCTAACAGGTTCAATAGTAAGAATTAATCAGTTAAATATAGAAGAATTTTTGAAAGTAAGATAATAGTAATAATAGCCCAAAATTTATAAAGGATTATAATTATAAAAGTATATGGCAACAATTGATTATGTGGTCAGGGTCGAAGATAAAGCAAAATTAGAAGCTCTTTTAACAAGTTCAGGAGCTAAAATTTTATCTTCAACCGTATTATCTAAGACAAGACCAAGATTTACACGATTAGATACA
>CAYIHC010000154.1:0-2215 GCA_964363105.1 Candidatus Woesearchaeota archaeon
GCCTAAGAGCTCGGATCGACGGCGCTGCTTGCTACTTCATAGTCGGCTCTTCCTATCCTAGGCGTGCAGAAGCGTCTAAGGGTGAAGGAGTTCACTTATTAAAAGGGATCGTGAGCTGGGTTTACAACGTCGCGAGACAGTTGGTGTGATAACTACTGGAAATGCTTAATATCTGAGCGGAAGGACCCTCTAGTACGAGAGGAACGTGGGTTCGAAGCCTCTGGTCAATCGGTTGTCTGATAAGGCAGGCCGAGCAGCTACGCTTTATGGGATAAAAGCTGAAAGCATCTAAGCTTGAAACCCTCCGTGAAAATAGATAGAGAGCTCTCATAGAACATGAGGTTGATAGAGTTGGGGTGTACGCATGAAGCTTCGGCGACATGTTCAGCCCGCAACCACTAATCGCTCGAAAACAATTTTGAACTTAATTCGCCTATGCATCTTTTTATTTTTTAAAAATTAAATTTTGCGTATTTTTTGTTAGATGCAAATATATAATGCACAAAACAAAACCTTTCAAAGAAAACCTTTTAAACCATTAAATCAATTAAATTCTTATGGCAGACAATAGAATATCAATGCCTCAAAGCGCAGGCGGTATTGTAAGTTATCATGGAGACTATAAAAGTAAAATTGAATTAAGTCCTTATTTAATAGTTGGTTTCATAGTTATTGTTGTAGTATTTGAATTAGTTTTACATACCATAGGTTAACTATTCCTAATTTTCTCAATAATCGCACTTGTAGACACCTTAGAATCAATACCTAAAAATAATATTTTACCACCATAGCTCTCAACAATTTTTCTTTCTTCCCGGTTTACTGTTTCTAAATTATAATCATCACCCTTAACATAAAGATGAGGTCTCAACAACTTAAGATATTTCGTCGCATCAAGTTCAGGATATATCAAAACATAATCCACAAAATCCATAGCAGCCAGCATTTCAGCCCTATCACTTTCTCTGTTAATGGGTCTTGTTGGTCCTTTAAGTTTTTTTACTGAACTATCTGAATTAATCCCCACTATTAGTATATCTCCATTTTCTTTAGCTTTCCTCAAATAATTTAAGTGACCTATATGTAATAAATCAAAACAGCCATTAGTCCAAACTATCTTTCTTCCATTCCCTCTAGATTCATTAACTATTCTTTCCAGCAAACCCAGATCAACGATTTTCCTCTCATCTGAAAAGATTCTATGTCTTAGTTCTTGCATGGTAACCGAATAAACCCCCTTCCTTTCAACAGCAATTCCAGCAGCATGATTTGCAATTACAGCTGCATCATCTAAATCAGCACCAGAAGCCAAAGACAATGCAATAGCTGCAGTTACAGTATCCCCTGCACCAGTAACATCATACACCTCTCTAGCAAAAGTAGGAATATTAAAAAAAGAATCAGAAAATAACATCATTCCATTGCTTCCAAGTGTTACTAATATATCCGAATTCAATTCATTTCTTAATTTTAAACCTGCAGATTCAACATCCGTAGCATTGACCATTTCAAATAATTCTTTTCTATTTGGCTTTACTAATCTAACACTTTTATAAAGAAGTTTATTGACCGGTTTCGGATCAACTATAATCTTTTTCCCAAAATCTTTTAATCTGTCCATTAAAGCAAATGTAATCGCACCTTTCGCATAATCAGAAATAACCAAAACATCACACTCAGCAGCTTTTTCTAACATTAGTTTATTTTCAGAATCTCCAAAGGTTTTACTTTCAACATCTTCCCTATCTACTCTTAACATTTGTTGATTACCGCAGACATATCTTGTTTTTTCTATTGTTTGTCTGCATTTTCCAAAACAAAACTCTATTCCTTTTGCTTTTAATTGTTTTTTTAAAATATCACCACCAAGATCATCCCCTGTAAAAGAAAACAAAAAAGCATTCCCCCCTAAAGAAGAAATATTCGCAGCTACATTTCCAGCGCCGCCTATCAAATAAGATTCAGTCTCCTGTCTTAAAATAGGAACAGGCGCTTCAGGACTTATTCTATCAACTTTTCCTTCAACATAAATATCTAACATAACATCACCAATTACTAAAACTTTTTTCTCAGCAAACTTGATTATTATTTCTTCCAATTTGTCCATATGTTTTTGTCATAAAAAATATTTAAATATATTCAGAACTTATAATAAGGATCTATTATCAAGAAAAAGCCGGGAACAAATATTATTTACGTTTTTTACTTTTCGCCA
>CAYIHC010000155.1:0-2215 GCA_964363105.1 Candidatus Woesearchaeota archaeon
TTTCTTGGTAATCGCAGAAAAAGCTACAGCTAGTCGGACTATTGAACCGCCACCTTCCATAAAGTCGCCATCTATTTCAGTAAATTCCATAAATATTCCGGATTTCAAAGCAATATAAACCTAACGTCAATGTTGCTGTTTCAAAATTCAAATGGTTTATTGTCCACATTTTTGATAACAATTTCTATTTTGTGGACAAGTTAATCTGACCCAACATAAGCTCAAACATCTTGTTACAGTAATCTTTGTATCTCTTTACGTTGTGCAAATCAATTGCTTCATAATATTGCTGTCGATTTTTAACAGGAATAAACAGCTTGGGGTATCCTGCTTTCATCAAAACCCAGTTCATCAACGTTCTCCCTGTTCTGCCATTTCCATCTTCAAATGGATGAATTTCAACAAATTTGGCATGAATTAAACAAGCCATTACAAAGGGGTGAAATTTATTTTTATGTTCGTAATAAAATTTAATCATCTCTTTTAACAGACGAGGAATCTCTTTCTCATTAGGAGGCACAAAATCTGCACCGCCAATTTTTACAGGAAAAAATCTAATCCTCCCAGGATATAAGACCCCGGTATTTTTAGTAAGAATTCCATTAATTTTTTCAATAAATTCAATTGTGAGTTTTCCATTATATTTTTTCAAAAATTCCAACGCTTCTCTTCCATTGATAGCTTCATTATAATCTTTAGGGTGAGCACCAGAAGGAATTTGTTTTTCATTGATTATAAGATAAGTATCTCTTAAAGTTAAACGATTTCCTTCTATGGCATTAGAGTTATAAGTAAACCTAATGACAAAATCAGATTCCTCTTTCTCAATAACAGTTTTAGGAAGTGTTTTAAGATGGACTTGATAGACTTCCTTAAAATCATCAATAATCTCAAGTTTATTTGCATCAATAAAGTCATCATTATAGATTTTATACTGTTCCAGCCTTAACTCTTTCAATTTCTTGGCAACAAGTTCCTTAGACGGCGTTTTCAACCCAAGCTTTATTCTAATTTTTTTCCATTTATTTGGGCCTATTCTTAACGTTTTACCTAAATAAAAGAAATTTTTATCCCCTGATTGGATTTTATCAATATAAGCCATACTTGTTATATTGTCCACATATTATATAAAGCTTTCTATTTTGTGGACAATCGATTAAAAGCAATTTCTCAACTTAATCAGAAAGATTCACTCTATGAATGACAGAAATAATCTTTTTATACTCGTAAATCTAAGGAATATCATGGCTTATAAAGAATTATTTGAAAAAATAAAAAGAGTTGCTTATATTGCCTCAGCAGCAGGAGTCATAGGTTGGGATCAAAGGGTTTGTATGCCAAAACAAGGCGTAGATATAAGATCCTACGAACTTGCAACACTATCAGAACTAGCACATGAATTATTCACAGATAAAAATATAGGTAACTTAATAAAAAAAGCAAAGAAAGAAAAATTAGATGAAGATCAAAAAGCAAATGTAAGAGAGCTTGAAAAAGATTACACAAGAGCAGTCTGTATTCCAAAGAAATTAATCTCAGAACTTGAGCACGCATCCTCAAAAGCAGAAGTAGCATGGCAGGAAGCAAGAGCAAAATCAGACTTTAAGATATTTTCCCCCCATTTATCAAAATTAATAGAACTAAAAAAGAAAAAAGCATGCTATATAGACAAAAATAAGTTACCTTACGACGTCTTACTACAAGATTATGATTACAGCTTAACAACAAGAATAGTAGAAAACAGTTTTAAAGAAATAAAAACAGAAATTAAAAAGTTAATTAGAAAATATCCTAAACCAAAAAAACTTATATTAAAAGATTATCAAAAACAAAAAGAACTTTGTAATTTTGTCTCAGAAAAATTAGGTTATGATCTAACAAGAGGGAGATTGGATATTTCAGCCCACCCATTCTCAACAGGAAACACAAAAGACGCAAGAATAACAACGAGGTTTTCAGATGACCCATTTGACAGTTTACTATCCACAATCCACGAAACAGGCCATGCTATTTACACTCAAGGATTAAAATTTAAAAATTTCGGAACACCTTTAGGAGAAGCTTGTTCAACAGCTGTCCACGAATCCCAGTCAAGAATATGGGAAAATCACATTGGCAGAAGTAAAGAATTTTTAGAGTGGTTCACGCCATTTTTAAACAAAGCTGGCTGTAATCTCACAGTAGAAGAATCCTACAATTGGATTAATTTCATTGA
>CAYIHC010000156.1:0-2164 GCA_964363105.1 Candidatus Woesearchaeota archaeon
AAATAAATGGAAAAACGACTCAGTTCTTGCTATAGTAAAGAATTCGAGGAAATACTCAATTAGGATAAAAGCGAGGGATAAAGAAGAGATAAAACGGAGGTTCATTGTAAGCAATAATGGTAGGGCTGAAAAAAGACATAATAGAAAAATTGTTGCGATTATTTATTCTTACTTGCTCTACAAGTCGCTATATGAATTTACAGAGGCAAATCCATTACTTTTATGCAGAGACGTAAGGCCTGAAAGAGCGGTAATGCACTTTTTAAGGAAGGTAGCTAATTTTCTAGGAAATCCTCCTATTCTAAATAGGGAAATAAGGTTTAGGAAGAAGGTAGAGTTTGAAACTAACGAAAAATTACCAAAGTCTCTGGCTGGGAAGTATGCTAAAAAGGTCTATCGAGGCAAGATAAAGCCAGTTAAGACTCTGGATAAAAACGAAGTAGAAGAGTTAATAGGAGTTATAGGCAAAATAAGTTAAGGATTGGGACAAGAAATTTGCCCCCGAAGCCCGGCAAGGTCTTACCGCTTTCGCTCAGACCGGATCACGGGTATCCTTAGTAATCTTATGTTTAGGGGCTATTTATAATTTTCGGTTTTGGATTTTTGAGCAAAACCCCCTTAGGCATTAATACACAAAGTTTAAGGTTCTTGACCCAAAGAAATGTTTTTAAATTCCTAAATTAAACAGTATTTATGGGTATTAAATTTGGAGATTTGGTTGTCAAAAAGCCTATAAGCTTTGAAGAATTGAGAAATAAAACTGTAGGACTAGATGCTTCTAATGTTTTGTTCCAGTTTTTAAGCTCTATAAGAAGTATAGATGGAACATCTTTAATGGATAAACAAGGAAATGTAACCTCACATTTAGTAGGGATATTTTCAAGATTTACAAATTTAATGGAGAAAGGAATTAAATTCGCTGTTTGTTTTGATGGTGTTGCACCAACTTTAAAGGCACAAACACAGGAAGAAAGGAGAATGAAGAAATTAGAGGCTGAAGAAAAGCTAAAAAAAGCCAAAGAAGATGAAGATTATGAATTAATCTCAAAATATTCTAAGCAAACTGCTAGGTTAAATGAAGATATTATAAAAGAATCTAAATTATTGTTTCAATATTTGGGAATCCCCGTAATACAAGCTCCATCAGAAGCTGAGGCACAAATAAGTTATTTGAATAAAGAAGGTGTAATAGATTATACTGCGAGCAGTGATATGGATTGTTTAGTTTATGGTGCACCCAAATTATTAGTTAACTTAACGTTAAGCACAAGAAGAAAATTAGGCGGAAAGATAATTAAGATAGAACCGCAAGTTATAGAATCAAAAGAATTTTTGAAAACATTAAATGTTAATCCAGAACAACTGTTAATAATGGCAATATTAATTGGGACTGATTTCAATGAAGGTGTTAAAGGTATAGGCCCCAAAAAAGCTTTAAAATTAGTTAAAGAAACTAAAGATTATGATAAAATGTTTAGAGATTTGAATGTTGGCTTTGATTGGAAGGAAGTGAGAGATGTTTTTTTGAAAATGCCAATTGAGAAAAGCGTTAAGTTGGAGTTTAATAACAATATTCAAGAAGAAAAAATAAAAGAATTGTTAGTTGAAAAGCATGATTTTAGTTTAGAGAGAGTTGAGAAAACTTTAGAGAGATTGAGAGCTTTAAATAAAAAGAAAGAACAAAAAGATTTAGGAAAGTGGTTCTGATTATACGAAAGGTGAACCGCTCCAACTATAAAAGTAAGTTGGATATCCAAATACCATGAATAATAAAACAAGATACAAAAATAACCAGAATAAAAATAATGCGAATTTACCCTGTTTTAAGAGCTTTATTAATCTAAAAATAATCCAAATATTAAAGATTACAAATATTATCATAAATAAGAACATCCAGATAGATACATCTGAAAATCCATGCCCTAGAAAGAACTGACTTATATCAAAGAAGAATTCTGCCTGTAAAAAGTAATCAATGTAATTTCCTATTTGATAAAAGAAGGGATAATCAAATACGCCTTTGAATCCTAAAAATTCTCCAATTCTTAAGAAGCTAAAAAGGATAATAAGCAGCACTATTAATGCAATAATAAATGAGAGTGCTTTTCTTGATGGTGTGGCTCTTGCAGGTATAAATAGTTTTGAAATTAACCATGCTAAGATA
>CAYIHC010000157.1:0-2090 GCA_964363105.1 Candidatus Woesearchaeota archaeon
GAGCATGGTAGATATGAAGACAAAAGGCTATACAACTGGCTGGAAAGTGCTTTTAAAAATCTTAAGGACAACATTGACGCAGGCATAAGAATACCTAAGAAATTATGGCCTATAGAATATATCCAAAACTATAATATTACTAATCTATGGAAATACAATCTGCCGCAAGGCTGGAGATTGATATATACTATAGAAACAAACGAAATTAGAGTGATAGCAATAATAATAGAGTGGTTTGACCATAAAGGGTATGAAAGAAAATTCAATTATTAAGCAATAAAAATAACACCTAAAATAATAAATAAAATACCAAACCACTTAAATAAATTCATTTTTTCATTTAAGAATTTAACAGATAATAAAGCAACCCATATATAAGAAGTTGCAACTACAGGATATAAAACGGATAATGGACCAAATTTTAAAGTTATTATAAAGATAATTGAAGATAAACCGTAAAAGAATACTCCAATTAATAGATTTTTATTTTTAATTGTTCCATTTAAACTAAGATTGAACTGATTTGCTGATTTTTTTAAGTATAAAGCACCAAAAGAACCTATGAAAGTTGCAAATATTATAACTAAAATTGGAATTAATAGGCTCATTTTTTACCCCCGTATCCTGTAAATGAAACCCCGATTAAAATGAATACAATACCCAACCATTGTTTCGATAATAAAACTTCTTTGAAGAAATACATTGACAAAAAAGCAACCCAGATGTATGAAGTTGCTATTATTGGATAAGCAACTGATAAATCTGAATTTTTTAATGCGACTAATAATATGGCTGCGGCTAAAAAATAGATTACAACACCAATGTAAAGATTTAAGTTTGTAACTGCTGAGATAACAAAAGAAGAGTTTAAAGTTAATTTGTTTGAAGCATATTTAAAGAAAATCTGGGCTATAGAAGTCAGTAGAGTGCAAAATACAACAAATAGAACTGTTTTTGTTAATTTATTCATGAGATAAAACCTAAGAGTTAGTATTTATAAATGTTTATTCATATCTTAACGCATCTATCGGCTTTAATTTTGAAGCTCTGTAAGCTGGAAATAAGCCGGCGAATATACCAATTAGAAAGGCAAATAATAAACTACCAACAACCAAATGCCATGTAAATAATGGTGAAAAAACTGCATAACCTGCTTTTGAAATTAGATTTCCTGCAAATTTGGACAATATATAACCTAATAATATTCCAAGTATACCTCCAATTAAACTTAGTATTCCTGATTCCAAGATGAATATTAATAAGATGCTTTTGTTTTTAGCTCCAATTGCCTTGAAAACACCAATCTCCTTTGTTCTTTCCAAAATAGAGGCATACATTGTATTTGTGATATTAACAGCTGCGACTATCAAAGATATAAATGCAATTAAAATAACTACAATTGTAATTACATTTAAAATAGAATTGAAGGTTTCTATTACCTGTTCAAAAGTCTGGACAAAAAAATCTTCCTTGCCTTCTTTCTGATTTCTATGATTTCTTAATTTTTCCTGAACAATTTCTGCTAGTTTTGTAGGATTTTCTGATGGTGAAGAACGGATAACAATAAACTGATAATTAGTTGCGTTAAACACATCTTCAAACGCCTCTTTAGTCATGTAAACATGAGAATCATCTACTGGATTTCCGACTTCTTCATAAAAACCAGAAACTTTTACTTCTTTTCCATTTATCTTTATTGTATCTCTTAATTTAACTGGTTGTTTGAATATTTTGTCTTTAATTTTATAACTATAACCTAAAATTGCTTTGTCAGTTTCATCTTTTAGTTCACTGCCTTCTAACTGTGTTAATGCATAAACCTCGCTTATTATAGCTTTATGATTTTTGTAGTCAGATCCCATCATAAAGGCGTATTTTTTCTTTTTGTCAAATTCAACTTCTGCAGACATCATATAAACACCTGTTGCTTCTGATACACCATTTACTTCTCTTATTTTTTTTAAGTCTGAATCTGATAAGATAACATTGCTATCCATTGACGGACCTGTAAAGCTAAAACCATTAGCTTGGACTATTAATTTGTCATTCCCCATTTTGTTTGATATCTCTGAAACGTAACTTGATATACC
>CAYIHC010000158.1:0-2085 GCA_964363105.1 Candidatus Woesearchaeota archaeon
TTTAACAATTGTTTAACCTTGGAATTTAACGAAGTTGATCTATAAGAATATTTATAAATTTGAAACATAATATTGTTGAATGACCTACAAGATCGTATTGCCTTATAAGATGTCAACCAAACTAGCAGAATTAATTGGTATTCATGTTGGGGATGGTTCATTATACAAGGATAAAAAGGGAGACTATACTATTACGTTTACAGGAAATTTAAACGAGAGAGACTATATGGATTATGTAAATAATCTGTTTTTTAGTTGTTTCGGTGTAAAGATGAAGATGAAAGTATATTCCAAAACTAATTCTATACAATTGAGGATCAGATCAAAAAATATCTTTTATTTCCTTAGGGATAATCTGGCTTTATGTGAAGGACCAAAAAATAAATTGCTAATACCTAATTGTATCAAATCAAAGAAGTGTTATTCCAAATATTTTTTAAGAGGATTATTCGATACTGATGGTTGTGTCACTGTTCAAAATATGGGGAAGTATAAATATCCAATTGTAAAAATAACTACTAAACACAATAGTTTAGCACAAGAGATTTTAGAATGTTTCAGGGAATTCAATATACCTTGTTACTTGACAAAAAAGAATTTGAGTGCAATCTATGATGTGTCAATCAGAAACAAAAATGTAGATCTTTTTTTTAAAAAAATCGGGTCTAAAAATTACAAGAACATTCGGAAATTAGAAGGTTGGGGACGGAGGGATTTGAACCCCCATCTCGGCTCTTAATTATATATTAAGATGTGCCGGTGGCTCATTTTTATTTCGAACTTTCTCTTAAAGAAAGTTCTCTGGAGCCGGCCAGTCTGCCAGATTAGCCTACGTCCCCATAAGAACCTACGGTTCTCATACACCCCCTCTTTTAGACTGCTGTTTTTGTTATCTCTACTCATATGGCTTAAAAATTAACTTATAAATCTTTTTATGCAAGAAATAAAAAATAAAAAAAGAAATAGAAACTCTACTGACCAGGCTGTTTTTGATCTGGTTCTGGTTTTTGATTTTCATCATAGTTAATCATTTTAACACCTCCCGAATATTATATTAAATAGAAACTCTTAAGTCGTTTAAAAAAATAAGTATCTATGGGGAAACCTATGTTTAAGTATCCCTGTGGAAACCTATCTCTTAGCTGAGGGAAAAAATGCAAGACAAAAAAACGAGGTTGTTTATTAGAATAGGCAGACTTAACAGAAAATGGACTAATGAGATATTGGTAACTCTTTTTTTTAGGAAGAAACTGAATTTCAATGCTTTAAAAAAGGACATAAAAGGTGTTACTTCAAAGATTTTGGCTAACAGAATAAAAAAGCTTGAGAAATATTGTCTAATTAAGAAGACAGAAGCTCCTGAAAAAATGATAAGATGGTATTATAAACTGACGAAAAGGGGGAAAAAATTCGTTGAAAGCTTGCTCGATGTTATTTCTTATGGTATAGAAAAAGATGATAAACGAAAAGAATTATAAATCAGATAAATTCTAATCTTGTTTATGAAACTAAAAGATCAGGAAGATGCTTTGATTGAAGAGTTAAGATTCTCCGAGATAAACAAAAAGATATTAGAAGCGATTAAAACAATAAAAAGAGAAAAATTTGTTTTAAAAGAAGATTTGGACAGAGCTTATGAAAATATCGCTTTACCCTTAGATCATGATTCAACAATATCGCAGCCGTATACTGTTGCTATTATGCTGCAGAATCTTGAGTTGAAGAAAAATTTGAAAGTTTTGGAAATTGGGACTGGAAGTGGATGGAATGCTTCTTTAATTAGTTATTTAATTGGGAAAAATGGTAAGGTTTACAGCACAGAGATAAATAAAAAGGTAATTAAGTTTGCGCAGAAAAATATTAATAAAACAAGAATTAAAAACGTTAAATTAGTTTATGGTGATGTTCTTAAAGATAACCTTTTTAATAATTTAAAATTTGACAGAATAATTGTAACTGCAGCTGCTTATAAAATACCTAAGAAATTAATTAAAATGCTTAAAAGTAATGGTATATTATTATGCCCTGTTGGTAAGGAAGTGCAAAAATTAATCAAAATTAAAAAGAGAAATAGTAAATTAATCA
>CAYIHC010000159.1:0-2080 GCA_964363105.1 Candidatus Woesearchaeota archaeon
AATTAAGCAGAGGAGGCATAAGCCTCCTCTCAGGAGTTCGTACTCGACCATGAATACAGAAACATCCCACAATAGCTTGGAAGAGAATGTTAAAAAGCTTTTGGATAGTCTGAACAATAAGTTTATCAGAGTATCTGAAATTCTTTCACAATTAGATTTATCTAATATAATCAAAGGAGATTTTAATATAAAATACACTTTAAATTCAATAGCTAAATTATACTTATTCAGATTAATCAAAGGTATTAAAAATTTTGAAAAGCTTAAAGAATATTTAATAGCAAATGAAGAAGAAGCTTTCTTGTTAGGGTTTTATAAGGATGAAAATAATAATCTACAACTACCTACAAAAAGAATATATAATATTCATTTAAGGGAAAAATTAAACAAAGATGAATTAAACAAGATTGCTGAAAAAATCCTTGTTTTAGCAACACAAAATAAAGTAATCTTGGATTTAGAGACTGTCAAAAAGGTTATAGAAAAAAAGAAGTCTAATGAAAAAGAAATTAAAGAAGCTATTAAACTTGTTAAGAAACTCGTTTACCCATTAATTGACTTAAAAATAAAGGAGAATGGAAAATTCACAACTAAAGACCTGTTAGATGTTTTAGTTCATGTTGCACTAACTCACGACTTTGCAAATAATGGAAGTTTTACATTCAAAGAAATTAATGATAAGCCTTGTCCTTCTGGAGATTTAATGTTTTATCACTTTTCTAAGTTTAAATCAATAACTCAATTAAGAGAAATGTTTGAAAAAATACTTGATGTTATTTTTAACTTTGCTAAAAGTAATTATAATATTTTGAAATTTAGAAAATTAAATATTGCTTATGATGTTCATAAAATACCTTATTATGGAGATAAAACTGATTCTTATGTTTGTGGAGGAAAGCCTGAAAGAGGAACAAGTGATTTCTTTCAATTCTTGACTTGTTCTATTGTTGTTGCAGGTCAAAGGTTTGTAATTGATGTTATTCCAATGCCTCCTGCTTATCCTATTGAAAAATTAGTTGAAGAAAGTATTATTAGAGTTAAAAGTAAGATTAGAATTGATAAAGCATTTTTAGATAGAGGTTTTGATAAGCCTAACGTAATTAATGTATTAAAAAAACATAATGTTAATTTTATCATGCCTAAAATTAGAAGTGATACTGTTCTTGCTTGGTTTGACAAGTCTGATGGATGTCCTTCAAGAATCATTAAGGATTTTGTAATCGGTCAAAAAAATAAAGATATTACCATTGTAAATTTAATTCTAGTTGATGATGAACTAGGGATTAAAAGAGCATTTATTACTAATTTTGATATTGCTCCATGCTTAGCTTATCGACTTTATGATATGTATTCAAAAAGATGGGGAATTGAAACAGGATATAGAAATTTAGACCATGATTTCAAACCAAGAACAACAACTAAAAATTATCACATAAGATTATTTTATTTCTTATTTTCTTGTTGTTTGTATAATCTTTGGGTTCTTGTTAATATTTGTGTAAGTATGACCTTATATGGAAGAATTAGAGATAAGCCTATAATAACTGCTAAAATGTTTGCTGTTATACTTTACAGGATACAATTGGATTATCTTGAAAAACCATTAGGGCTCCTTAATGATACTTGATAATCAGACAACACCTTCTTTATTTCTGGTGTTAGCACTATATATCTCAAATTAGGATTATTATCTTTTTCTGAAATATTAAATATTTTGTCTATTACTGTAAAAAATATCCAGAGAATTGCAAATATAATCAGACCTAGTATTAAAGCTCCAGATATGTCATCAATTATAGCAATATTCGTCCAATGAAAATTATTAAATGCTAAATACTTCGCCAAAACTGAACTTGCTATCGCACTTATCATTATCAGCAACCAATCTTTATCATTAATTATTGCCATTAATTTATTAGAATTCTGTGATTTAAATTACTTTCCTATCTACTGGCTGAAAAACAAATTTCCTGTATTTACAATTTTATAAAAAAATTCAAAAGAATCCCCATAAAAAAATTTGATTATTGTATTGTCCTGCTTTATTGTCCTCTCGGTAATTTAGGTTGTCGTCTTTCAT
>CAYIHC010000160.1:0-2073 GCA_964363105.1 Candidatus Woesearchaeota archaeon
TCCCCCCAACATCGTTACTTCCTTTTGGTGCATCAATGTATTTTGCAGTAAAGTCTTCAGTAGCTTCAAAATTATTCCCCCCCACATTAACAAAAACATCGGTTTCCAAAGGGAATCCTATCTTATCTTTTATTTTTTGTTTGATATTATCTACACTTTGATCTAAATTAAAGAAATCTCTTAAATGTTGAAAATTTTTAAATTGATCATCATTGATTTCTATATCTGTCTCTTTGTTTTTAATTATTAATTTTAATCCCACCTTTTTTCCAGAACATTGGCCTTCTGCCTTAATTAATATCTTTACAGATGTATCTGCATTAATGGAAGTTATAACCTGGTTAGTATTCTTATCTCTAAATTCTGCAGTTTTAAGCTCGCAATCACCTATAACAGCGAAAACAGAACTAACAGAAATTAAGACAAATAATATTAAAATCAATAATTTTTTCATTTTCACCACTTTTTATTCAAATTTAATTAATTCTGGTATATAAAAATATTTCCAAAATCTTTATTAATAATGTTATAGTAAGAAAAGCATGGTATTAAAGGATTTAATTGTTCAGGGAATGAAAGTTTCACATTCTGGGGTATTTGACCTTAAGGCTCTTTTTAAACTACTGCGTGGATGGTTCAATGAGCATGATTACTTTGTTATAGAAAAGGACTATAAAGAAACTCAAAAAGGACTTAATAAATATGTTTTGGTTAAGTGGGAGTCTGATAAAAAACTGGATGATTATATAAAGAAATATTTGGAAGTTGCTTTTGTGGCAGATACAAAAAGGGTTGAAGTGCAGGTAAATGGAAGAAAAACTACTTTAGATCAGGGGGAAGCATCAATAACATTCACGGCAATGTTGAAAAAAGATTATGAGGAGAATTATGAAAAAAGACCATTAGTTGCTTTTTTTAGAGAGGTGCATGATAAGTTTATAGACTTTCCAAGAATAGATGAAGCAAAGAATGAAATCATGAGAGATATTTATTCTATGATAGATGATTTTAAGAATTTTTTTAAATAGTTAAGGATATATTTTAGTTCTATTTGCATCATAAACTTCAGAGATTTCTGTTAATGGAATTCTTACTATTCGGATCCCTTTCTTTGTGCAATGAGAAAATAATCTAACTTCGCCGTTAATGTGGTGGTGATATGTTAAACTACCTGTTAAGGTTAATTCTTCTAATCCATTCTTTTGTGCTGCTTCTTTTGTGAGTATAACTAAAACACGTTTACCTTTATAATTTGAAAGTTTCACATTTAATTTTTTTAAGGTATTCTTATAAAGATTACTATTTTTATTTTTTTATGAGTTTGATTAAAAAATTGTTAAATGAACCTGTAAAAGTTGGTTTAATTGGACCATTATTATTTGTAGGTATTTTAAGTTCAGCTTATTTGATTAATCAGATAAAAGCCAGGTTTAATAATTATGTTGAGATAGAAACTGTTAGGAGAGGAGATAGAAATATTATTTTAAGAAATGGAAAAATTGGCAGAGTTTACACTTTATGTGGGCAAATTGTTTTCAAGAATAAAGGAATAAAATCCTATGGTGTGAATGTTTTAAGTTTAGGGAATATGAATGAAACTACTATTTTTTCCAATAAATTTGATATGATCTGGGATACAAAGGCAATTAGATATATAGAAAATGTATCTCTTCCTGATGGTGAGTTCAGAGTAATTGTGTATGGGCTGGATAAAGAAGGTAAGAGATTAGAGGATTCTGTGTTTGTAAAGGTAGATAATTAGCTGTGAACTACTCTTGGCTAAAGCCACTGAGCGTCTGTTGTTAGACGCTTTTGAGTTTCCTGTTTCATTGATGCTTGACTCGTAGACCTATGATCTAGTTCCGCCGTTAGAGGCATCTCCACAGGCTTAATATAAGTTTCAGGAGTTGATAAGAACCCTTGGTGCTTATATTCCGACAGTTCCTGCCGTATTGACTTTAATGCTATATCTTTTATTTCTAATGCTGAATTATAATCTCTCGGAATAATTAATCCACAGTTATCACAATTATGAGTTCTGTTTCCTAAATTCTTCTTTACTTTCTTTTTACA
>CAYIHC010000161.1:0-1982 GCA_964363105.1 Candidatus Woesearchaeota archaeon
TAAGACTTTGTTTGGGTTTAATGAATGGAAGTATCCGCATCTTGATGAAATATCCAAGACCATATTAACGGACAAGCTAGAATCAGGATATTCTTATTCCTATGGTGTGAGAATATTTAACTTTCAGGGAAAAATAAACCAAATAAATGATTTTATCATACCTTTACTGAAGAATACACCTAATTCAAGAAGAGCTGTAATAAGTTTATGGGATCCTATTGCTGATTCGAGTTTGTCTAATAGAGAGAATCCTGGATTAATGCTGATTGACTTTAAAATGAGGAGAGAGAAATTAAACTTAACTGCTATTATAAGGAGCAATGATTTATTTTTTGGATGGCCTGCTAATCTCTATCAGTTATTTGTTTTACAAGAGTATGTTAAAAAGGCATTAAACTGCGATTTTGGAAATATAACTTTATTTTCAACCTCGGCCCATATATTTGATGATCAGTTTAAATTTATTGAAAGAGTTTTGAATAAGAAGGATTAAAATCTTCTTTATCATTCTTTAATAAATTAAAATCTTCAAATTTTGGTCTTCTTTTTTTCCTAAATGTTTCCATTTTGTTCCTCATTTGTTTTTTTAAAGTTTAAAAAAATTGGTAGTTGTTTTGTTTCAGTGTATATTTCTTTTAATCTTTCAATTGCTTTTTCAATATCCTGATGATGTTCCATAATATAATGCATATCTGATTCTTCTGAAATGTTAAAGATTTGTTTAATCTCTTTTTTTACTTCTATTTTTTTCCTGCCGCTGTCATATCTTTGGACAACACCTTTTACTTTAATCATTTTAACTATAATAAAATTTACATTAATAAATAGTTAGGGAACAAGTTTGTTTCCTATTGTTATAAATATTGATTAGTAAACTTTCTTTTATGGTTAACCGAAGAGAGATACTTGATGTAATATGGAACATAAGCCTAGTTTGTCCTTGGGATTGTAAAATCTGTTGTGTTGATGCAGTTCATGTTACTTATGAAAATTCTAGAGTTAAAGTAAGGACTGATAACCTTAACAATGTATATGAAACAAGGCGAATCGAAAAAGAATCAATTTACGATCAAGCAGCAAAAGTCTTACAAGAAACAGGAAGAGAGCTTAATTTAGCTCAGAAACTTATGGTTGTAGATAATCTAAGAGGTTATAAAACAAAAATAAATTTTTCAGGAGGAGATCCGTTAGTTTTAGATGAAAATTTAGAATTAATGCGTTACGCTGTTAGTGTTTTTGGAAAGGATTTAATGGAAGTTAGCACCACAGGAGTTGGACTATCAAAAAGGAGTCCTGAAGATTTAAAAGAGCTTATTACTAAACTTGATTTTTCATATGATGCAACTGAGGGGGTATATCATCCAAATAGACCAGAAGGCTACAACAATAGTAACCTAAAAAAAGCTAGCCTGTTTTCGAAAGCAGGAATCCATACGGTAGCAGAAACTCCGTTGTCAGTAAAGAACATAAATAAGAATCATATATTCTTGTTATATGAAAATCTAAATAGGGCAGAGATAGACGAAGTAAAACCAATGAGATTATTCCCCGTTGGAAGGTGTATTAGCAAAACAAACGAAGTTCCCTCCAGAGAGCAGTATTTAAGTGCTTTAGATTATTTCTATGAAGCTGAGAGAAAATACTTAAAACCAAAATTAAGACTACAATGTTCCTTAAAACATTTAAAGGAAATCAATGAAAAGAATCCCTGTGATTTATTCAGAGAATCTTTTGCAGTAACCCCTGATGGTTTATTATTAACAAGTGCCTGGGCTTACGGTTTAGACGGAAAACCATTAAATGACGTTTTTGTATTAGGTAGTATTGTAGACAATCCTATCGATGTTTTATTAAATTCTGAAAAAGGAAGATATTATCAACAACACATGGATGATAATTTTGGTCATTGTAAGATATTCGCCTTTTTAAATAGTCAGAAAAGTAATCCTTTGGAAAGGGTGTTTGACAAAGCAGATCCTTTA
>CAYIHC010000162.1:0-1974 GCA_964363105.1 Candidatus Woesearchaeota archaeon
AATCATAGAATCAAAAAAAGAAAATAATTTAATAACATTAACTTTAGACAATAACAATTTATTTGTAAATGCAGATATAAATCTAAAGCCAACAGTTAAGGATAAGGGAGAACTTTACAGGGCGCATACAGATTCTTTATTGATATACGAACTTCCAACAGAAACATCAACGAAAACATTAAGATTCGCAAGATTTGAATACATAAATACTCCAGATATTTTAAAGCAGTTAAAAACAAACCTACAAAAGCCAGAAATAACAAAAATAAAAGACATTAAAGTAAATGAATTAACAGCACAATCATCTTTCGATTCAATACAAAGGTTTTATTCTTCAAATGATAACTCAAGAACAATACTCTTAAATAAATTAAAGTCTCATCCAAATGGATTTTTAGAATGCCAAGAGATTGGAATTAAAGATGATATTTCAGATAAATACTCTTCATTGTTGCCATTATTGCCTTTATTTTTTATCATTCCACTAAGTCTTTTTAGAAGAAAAAAAGGTTATGCTAGTAGCTTATTCATTGTTTTAGGCATAATTGTTCTTATTATAGTTGCTATTACAACCTATGTAACCAATAATTACAAACCCACCATAAATCCTACTGAAAAAATAACTGCAATACAGGATTCAATTAACGGATGTTACGAAAAAACCTTAAAGTGTGGGCTTTATTATTTTACAGTTAAATCAGATGTTTTAGTTGCTAATGACTTAAATTATCCAAGAGATATACTTGAGAGTTTTATAAAAAGAAATGTAAATAAATGTATATCCAGTCTAAATGAATCGGTAATTATTGGCGAACCAACAGATGTAGATATCTTTTTCACAGAAAAAGGCACTGAAGTAAGTGCAAAGCAGGGAATTATAGGTGTTAATTCATTAAAAGGTCAGAGATTGACTAACTTTAGGACTGTTTCAAAGCTTAAATTAAACACAATCTACGGATTGATAAAACAGATTAAAAATAGTAATAATAGTGATGTTCCTATCAGTTTACTATCGGACCTGGAATTAGACGCTGAAGTATATGATGCTGGTCAAAAGATAATATATGTAATTGTAAGTAAATCAGATAGTGGTGAAGACTTTACATTTGTATTTTCTAAAGAGCAAAAGAGAATAAAGCAAAATTAATTTTTATTATCACATACACAAGAAATAAGGTCTATATTGAATATAGTTTTACCCAAGATTTGTTCTTTTCTAATCCAAACACCATCATCTTCAGAGTTGCAGTCTCCTTTAGACACATAAAAATTTTCACTGCTGTCCTTAAAATTAAATTTATCTATAATCCTGTGTGTGATAATCTGATTTTCAATTATTGCATTTCTAATTAAAACAATGTCACCTAATTTAATATCATTAGACTTTTTAATTAAGATAATCGCTTTTTCACCTATTGTTGGACACATAGAATCCCCATTAGCCGCAAAAAAGATATATCTCCCAATAACAATCCCTTCTTTTTTCTGAAATAAAACTATAATTATTCCCGTAAATATTATAATAAATATAATCAAAGATATAATTTGCTTTTTTGTATATTTCTTATGAATATCATCTACAATAAGAAAGAATTTTAAAGAAAATATCACAATAAAAACTAAACCAAAATATAAACTTAGAGTGAAATGTGTAAAAAAATAAACTAACAAAAAAACTAAACCTGCAATAAAGTCCCAGCTTGCCGTATTCTTTTTATACAATAATTCTCTGATTCTTTTATGCATACTTCCTCCTTTTTAGTTGGTTCCTTTATTTTTACAATGCTTATAAAGATAATCCTAATCTGAAAGGTATAACCTTGTTAGTATCGCTAATGAATTAAATCAACAATAAAAGAATTAAAAGTTAAATAAATGTTAATTTTAAAAACAGTTTATACAAATGTTGCACTATCTTTAGGAAGAGGTCTATACCTCACAATCTTCTCTAAACCAATCGTATCCATTACAGTA
>CAYIHC010000163.1:0-1892 GCA_964363105.1 Candidatus Woesearchaeota archaeon
TATTATCTGTTAGTTGGCTAAAGAAAGTTTCGTCAGATATTTTTCCCAGATTTAGCTCTTTTAATTTTGATTGGACATAATCCGAAGACAATGGTAAGAGGTTTAATATTTCATCCTTTATTCTAATTGGGTTATAAGCCAGGGTATTCCATATGTCAAAAATTACAAGCTTAATCACAAATCATTCACCCTCTTTAGATTAATAAATGTTTTTAAAAAGTCTTCTTTGCTAAAAACACCCAATGAATCCACCCTATCTGCTATATGGTTAACAATGTCTAATTCAAACTCGCTTTTGGTCTTTGCAAAATCCTTTGCTAAATGTATGTATAAGTAAGGTATAAAAAACATGTCTTGAACATAAAAATACTTTCTTCCTATTCATAGATAAAACCAAAGAAGTAGAATTCAGTTCTGAACAAGGATTTAACATATAATAAACTTACACTTCTTTTGTTGAAGGGTTATTTATTAGAATAATGTTCAACATAACTTTCTATGTTTTTCCATATTCCTTCTGGTGATTTAACTCCGCATCCAGCGATATCACTAAACCTGTAATTTCCTGTAGAATATGAAAATTACATTTTTTAACGGACCACCATAACCTTGTATACCTTTTCAAAACCATTAAACTTAAAATAAACAAGGTCATCTTCCCTACGAGTAACAATAGATTTAAACAACGGTGCTACGGGGGTTATTACGGTTACCTCCAAGTTACCCATCTGTAAAATTACACCACCTCCTGAAGGCATAACAAAATAACTACCCTTATTGCCAGTTTCTTCATCTCTCAGCTCAACAAAGCTCCCAATCTGAACAGAGCTATTAGCCTCTAATTTTTGAACGGCTAAAGATTTTAATGCAACTTCTAACTCAAATTTCTTTTTATTTAAACCATCTGCAATGACCCCTAGTTCTTCCTTAGAAGAATCGTAACGAGATTGATTTCTTCCAGGCGCTTCTATAGATCCCTTATGTGCAGATTCATATGCTCTTGTTAAGCTCTCTAATTTACCTTCTAAACACACGATTAAACTTCCTATTAATGCGGGTTTATCAATTTCCATTTTGTATAGCTCTCTTTTGAATATTTAAACCTAATTTATTCTTTTATTGAAGTAAACTTAAAAGAGTTCAATATTTTACTAGAATCCCCTCATCAGTTTATAATCCAAGCTCTAAATTTATTTTTATCCCTTTTATGTTACGTTTTAGTTTACCATTAGGTAAACTCCTGATCAGGTTCAACCTTTTTAATCTGTTTGAATACGTGCTTATTGTTGCAACAGACTTACCTAGTTTCTTTGCGATTTGGCTAGTATTTAAAAGACCTCCAGCTGATAATAGTATCTCTAAGGCGATATGGCTTTTTAAGACTGAACCAATATTTTTAGCATCTTGTTTTGTAGATATACTCAATATAACCTCTTGTATTTTACCGCTTTCTTTTAGGTAACTTTCTTTGTGTTCTTGTAAATATTTGAACAAGTTTTCTGATAAAATATGCAATAGACTATTCGTTCTTTCGTTTTTATGTTTATTAAAGAAAGATCTGTAATCCATCTTGGAGGAATTTACTTTTGACCTTAATCCATTTTTTGACTTATCGCCCAAGTATTTAAGTAAGGCAAATATGTTTCTTTTAGATAGATTAGCTTTTACAACGATGGTCTCTATTTGATCTTTACTCATATCCCATTCTGGAACAAAATCTTTGTATATGACATAGGGAAACCAATCCATTAAGGTAAATAATGGATTTTTAATTTTTATTAAGCCAGATCTCAACATTAACTCCCTTGTTAAAAAAAAAAGTATTTCTTTATTCTTGCTGAAAAGAACAAAGTCTATCTCTTTGTCTAAATCTTCCGGGAATAACTTATGAA
>CAYIHC010000164.1:0-736 GCA_964363105.1 Candidatus Woesearchaeota archaeon
TTGCTTTCGAAATTCCACAGAAGTAAGGCTTGGTGTGTATGAACCAGGTATGTTTTTAGAAAAATTTGTATATGGAATATATATAAGCCAATGTAAATTTAGAACAACAAAAAGTAGACCTGACCCCACTAAATATGCAATTAACCTGATTTTGTGTTTCCATGTCGTTAGAATAAGCAAAGGAATAGAAGTAATCAAAACTGCGCCTGATAAAGGAAAAGTAACAGAAAGGAAACTGAAGGCCGACCAAATAAGTGTAGACAAAATGAATAAATAAAATTTACCTTCACGTATTGCCTTAATACCTAAATATAAAGATAGTGGAAACAAGCTTATTAAATATTCCGCCATCAATCTAGAATTCAATAGAGTATAAAAATTGAAAATAGAAAAAACATACATAAACGAGGCCAAGGCGCAAATTACACGTTCGTACTTATTTGTTGGTTTCAATAAATAATTTATTAAATAATAAAAGGCAAAAAATCCGCCTACAAGATTTGCCGAATTTAACAACGCCTGAAGATTAAACTGATGCAACATGTTTCTTAAACCTATCATAATTATCATAAAGGCCGATAATGATGTTGGTGGAATAAGGTTTGTAAGTTGACTAGCTCCAGTATCAGACACAATTTTAGATATATAGTTATTTAAAAACTTTTGAGGATATAAATAAAATAAACGGGAATCGTCTCCACCTAAATAATATGTGGTGGTCATACCCGAGACTATT
>CAYIHC010000164.1:746-1887 GCA_964363105.1 Candidatus Woesearchaeota archaeon
CAACAAAAGCTTCTTCCTCATCAAATTGTCTAAAATTGACAGAGTATTAGCACTAATTGTATTAATATGTTTTATCAAGTTTGACAGCCTATTAAAGATAGCTACCTGAAGAATGTAAAAAACAGTGCTTCCAAATAATGTTGTCCACAATTGAACGGACATTTTTTCAGCTAATAAAAAATTTCCAGAAACAAACGCTAACAATAAGATTATCAATACAGCTCCAGGAACAACAAAGGGATTTATTTTGTTTGTCCAATTACTCAATATTTGTACATTTTTTTGTAAAATCTTTTGTTGAATTATTATTTTTGGCCTAGTTTCATTTTCTTGACGATTAAGGACAATAAGAAAAAATATAGAAACTAGGAACGAAGAAACTAGCACTTTAATTTGGTCCATATCAGCCAATACCGCGGTTGATCTTTTTAAAATAATTGTTATCAACTTGCTCATTGATTTATAATAAGTGTCGCGTGGAAATACATATTTAATGGTTAAAATTGGTGCCGCCTTCAGGTCAAGTGATCTCTGACTCTCCATTAATGTCTGAGAAACTATTTCAAATTCAGCAATAAACTGTTTGCCTTTGGAATTTTTTATTTCAGGAAAACCAAATTGATAGTTATCGTCATTGGCGAAGTAAGAGAAATCGTAACGGTTTACAGCATACCAATCTTTTTGAGAGATTTCTTTAATTCTAAAAATTACCTGTCCTTGATTTTCCCGAAGACGGAAATACTTAAACGTCATTGTTCCAAGATAGTCGTCATGTGCCAAAAATTTAAATACGTACTTTAAAATACCCGAAGATTTATATTCTGATTTAATATCCACTAAAGAAGATGAATATGTATCGGTATAATTCAGCAACTTATTCTGTTTAATATCTTGGTATACAGAAAAAGTAGTAAAAAGAACTAAAATAGTTCCCCAGATTGTCAATAGTCTAATAAAAAATACGAAATTAAACATTGTTTCTTTTTGCAAGTAAAATTAATTGTGAAAAACCAAGTATTACAAAGGCAGCGATACTAATAATACGCGTAGGCTTGTTATACTTGCTGGGTTCGAAGTAGAGAGTCATTTTAATATTTATTGATCCGTCCACGTTGGTAGTATAATAACCCTTGGAAAAATC
>CAYIHC010000165.1:0-1872 GCA_964363105.1 Candidatus Woesearchaeota archaeon
GCATTATCAAAAGAAAAAATACTCAAGGAAGTAGACAATTTATCGTCTTTAACAATAAAAATTCCAATAAATGCAATTGACACAGTAGGTTTATTCTTCATGGCAACAAGAGCATTAGCGTGGGAAAATATCCCTATAACAGAAATTGTTTCAACATTAACAGAATTAACAATAATATTAAGAGAGAAACATATTACAACTGCCTATAATTCGATTAAAAGATTAATAAAGAATTAACTTATCTTTCTGATCGTTGCATCAACTAAAACATCTATTGTGTTAATTACATTAAAACAAGATTCTTTTAACATTAAAGCTATTTCTGTGCAGCCTAAGACAATAGTATAATCCTTATATTTTTCAGCAAGCTCTTTAACGATCTTAATTTGAAGTTCTTTATTAAACCCTTTATTAAAATTGAATATCGCATCAGAGAGTTGAGCTATTTCTATTTTCTTTAGTTTGTCTTTGAGAGGATATAATTTATTGATTGTAAGCGGTGTTCCAAATATAATTACATTTTTATTAAAAATTAAATTTTTTATTTCTTCCCTAAGATCTATAATTGGTGTTTTAATTCTCATTTTGAATAGATCATAAAATAAATGGATTGTATTGCATATCATCACAATAAAGTCTGGTTTGAATGCGTCCAATTGTTCCAATCCAGCCAAATAAATATCTAAATTGTTTTCAGAGCAATTATCTCCGATTAATTCTGGAGCAGGGATACTATTAATTAAAATCTGTGGATAACTTTCATTGTTTTTTATTAGCCCCCTATTTTGTAGTTCAATAATTAATTTAGAGTAAAACTCTGCTGTTGCTTCAGGTCCTATTCCGCCCAATATTCCTATTTTCATTTTTTAATAAAAGAGATTCTTAAAATAGCTCTTCTCCCGGTTTCTAAGTTTTTTATTTCCTCAATTATATCTTCTTCACTATAAAATTGTATTTAAAAATATTTTCTGTAAAAATAATTACATCATTTTAAGGAAACAAATTTGTTCCAAGTTTAAATGGCGGATATTAACTAACTAAACCCACCATGATGAAAATAAATCTTTCCTTCCACCTTTCTATCATTGCATAACTTTTCTATTTTACTCTTTAAACTATCAAAATAAGAACTATCTTTACCTTCATAAATTCTTTTATATTCTTCAATTAATTCTGGTCGATTTCTTTTTAAAAACCTATAAATTTTTCCAATATTTGTAGGTCTGAGATTAAGGTTTTCAAACATAAAAAAGTCTACAAAATCTTTACTTAAATCCATTATCTCTTCAATTTCGGTAATAAAAGGAAAGATAGGTGATAAAAAGACATATGTCTTTAATCCTGCTTCCTTGCATTTTTTAACAGCATCTACTCTAAGATCTGGTGATGCGGCCAATGGTTCAAGTTCCCTGCTTAATTTTTCGTTTAAGGTTGATATGGAGACACCAACTGTTGCATCATTAAATTGTTTAAGTATATCTATATCCCTTACAACCATTCTAGATTTTGTTAATATTTCTATTTTTGGTTGTGCTGTAATCAAGGCTTCTAATATTTTTCTTGTTAATCTATATTTGCCTTCGATAGGATGATAGGCATCCGTAACTGAACTGAATAATATTCTTTTGTTACGATATTTTTCTAGGTTCCCTAAAACATTAGAAGCATTAAGTTTTATGTCTACAAATTTCCCCCAATCTTCGTGATGATCTGAAAATCTTTTCATAAACTCAGCATAACAATAAATACACCCATGTTGACAACCTAAGTAAGGATTAACTACATAATCTGTTCCAGGTAATTTGCTTTTTGTAATTATGGACTTTACATTTATTTCAGCTACTTTCATTTCAATTCCCATTTTACATATTA
>CAYIHC010000166.1:0-1845 GCA_964363105.1 Candidatus Woesearchaeota archaeon
AGATAATTCCTGCATTTGTAGTAACATTCCTTCATCAGGACCGACAAATAAAAAGGTAATATCTTTCCTTTCCTTTAATATTTCTTTGGCTGCTAGAATTAACTTTTCAGGACCTTTGGTTATATTATATCTTCCAAAAAATAAAACTAATTTTTCTTTTTCTGGGATATTAAACTTACTTCTAAAGTCATTGTCTTTTACTTTAGTAAAAAATATTTTGTCCATCCCATTTGGCAAGACAGTAATCTTAGATTCATTTTTAATCCATTTTTTTAAAACCGGCAGTTCCCAAGGAGTTATTGCAATAGTTTTATCCATTAATTTAAAGGCAATTCTGTTAAAAATTAAATTTGTAAAAAACAATGGAATTCTAACCTTTAAAGGTCTGAATGATTCTGTCCACGGACAATGGGTTGTATGGACAAATCTTATGCCTCTTAGTTTGGCTATAATTCCTGCGGTTAAGTTGTATAAATGGCCTGAAACATGAGAATGAAAAACGTCAAAATTATCGAACCATAAGGTCTTATTAAATAATAGAGTAGGCCATATGAAAGTGAATAAGGATAATCTTAACCAGTATCTGTGTCTGTGAACATTAACCCCATTAATAATTTCATTTAAGGGTCTTATTCTTTTGTATTTGTCTGAATCGCAGCAGAAAACATGAACTTCATGACCTTCTTTTATTTGTCTTAATGCTAATTCTTCTATTACCTTTTCAACACCGCCAAATGTTGGATAATAAAACATACTAATATGAGCTATTTTCATTAATTAAGGCCTTGAAACTGAGCTTAAAAGAGTTATGAAGGTTAATATTTACTCTAAAGTGGTTAAAATAGGAAGGTTTAAAAGCATTATATATTAAATATTTTAATGACAAATGGATATTTTGATGAATTATTTAAAAGATTAGGAGATAATAGAGGAAGACCTAAACTCAGTGACGTGGAAATT
Organism: Candidatus Woesearchaeota archaeon; assembly: GCA_964363105.1. Taxonomy (GTDB): domain Archaea; phylum Nanobdellota; class Nanobdellia; order SCGC-AAA011-G17; family JACQNH01; genus JACQNH01. The sequence continues at coordinate 961 of CAYIHC010000166.1, forward strand.
AAGGCTTTGTCATATCAAGACTGCCACAGTATGGTTGTTTGGCCCCTTGAGAACAAAACAGAACCTTCAGCAACAGTATGGTATGATAGAGAAACTGGTGAGGTTTATGGTGTTAGAAGCGGTAATCCAGCCAATAATAATTCTTTAATAAATCACCAATTAGTAAAACCGGCAAAAGTTAGATTTGATAATGAAAATAGATGTGCTGAAGGTGGGTTATTTGAACCTGAAAAAAATAAAAATGATTGTGTTCTTGAGTTAGTATTAAGAAAATTAGAGATTTATAGATCTTTAAAAATCTTAACCAATGGCAGAAAGCAATCGAAAGAAATGGCGTAAAGATTTTATAATTTTATCAAAGGAAAAATTTAAATACCCTATTACATAAGTATATATAATATGTTAAGAACTAAATTTTTGCATAGCCCAACCTTGGTGTCGGTAATTATGGTAGAAGATACAATAAAGAAATATTCTCAAGAGTGTGGGAAATATCAATTATGGAAAAAACTGCCAAGAAAAATGATGTATCAGACATTTTTGACTATCTTGGACTATCTAAAAAAATCAAATAAAATCATGGTGTGTAAAGATGGCATTGTAATATGGACTTATAATCCAAGAAGAATAAGGCAGCTAGAACGAGAAGGTGTTAAATTTTATTAAATTTGTTCTGAAAAATCCGTAATATTTTTATAGATTAGCTATATTTTAAATCAAAATTACAAAAAATATATTAATTTTTACAGAATTACTGATAGAAGTTACAATTTTTTGTCAGATGATTATTTTAATATGTTCTCCTAAATAAAATCTATGAATCAAATATCCTTCGTAAACAAGAAAACAGAATTGCTATTCAATGAATTAGAGTATGGTAGATAT
>CAYIHC010000167.1:0-1835 GCA_964363105.1 Candidatus Woesearchaeota archaeon
AAAAGCGATTAAAAATAGAAGATCTGTAAGAAGCTTTATAGATAAAAGTGTAGAAGAGTCAAAATTGTCTAAAATTCTAGAGGCTGGTTCTTTGGCTCCTTCTTCAGGGAATATACAGAACTGGGAGTTTATAATTGTAAAAGAGAATAAAGAAGAGATAGCTATTGCTTGTAAACAGGATTTTATTTTAGAGGCTCCTGTTTTAATAATTGTTTGTAATTTGAAAGAGAAAATCGATATTTTATTTGGGGATAAAGGGAAAGAGTTTTATGCTATACAAAACTGTGCTATGGCTATTGAAAATATGCTAATTATGGCTACTGCTTTGGATTTAGGGAGCTGTTTTGTGGCTGTATTTGATGAAGATAAGATTAAAAGAGCTTTAAATATACCAGGAAATATAAGTGTTGATGGGGTTATTGCTTTAGGTTATTCTAAGGGTAAATCTGATAGTGACAGGATTTCTATGAAATTAAAGACTTTTTTTGAAGAGTATGGGGAAAGAAGAAAGAAATCTATCTTAAAAATATTTAAACGCTAAAATTCCACATTATAATACAATACTATCTGTGGAATTTGGCGTGCTCAAGAACCAACATGACGCTACTCATCATACTCTATCCTATGGACTATTAATTATTGACAAGATAAAAAAATAAAAAGAAAAAAAGAGTAATTATGGTAAGTTCATATTACATACTACTCTTGCTTTAGCTAGATTCCCACACTCTACAAATCTTCCTTTTGCTGTGTTGTTAACTCTTGGGATTACAACCTCGAAATCATATGGGGCTACAGAACTTGCTGCTTTGACCATTGTTCCTGTTTTTATCGCATATGCCTTGAGTGGTGCTTCAGTTGCTGTCCCTGTAATTGGAGTCGATATTGTGATTTGGACCTTTTTATTTGCAGATATTAGTCTAACCGGAATAGTCTCAGTTGCAATATTATCTCCAAAATCAAAGTTATTATTGTTGCTAACAGAAACTTCGCAGTTTCCAGTATTTCCTGCTTGACAAGAACAAACGAGATCCATATCAACAGAATTTACACAAAACAACTGATCTTCTGTGGTCTTACTTGTTTCATCTGTTCTTTCTTTAAAGAAACCAAATGCCCAGTTCATTAAAAATACTGTTAAAGCAACTGTAAGTGCAATAATTAAAACTGTAGCTATTAATGGAGAAACACCTTTTTTTGAATTTATTTTCATTATTTTTCACCTCTTGATTTTAATTTAACTCTTTTTTCCTATGAATCTTGGGTATATAAAGATTATTATTGCTGATGCCATATGGCACCAGCAAAGATAAAAATTTTAAATGGGCCCTGTATAACCAGAATTAATTTGGGGGGTTATAAAAGACGGCCCATTAAATATTAACGAATTAGGTCAATGCCTAATTCTCTGCTGACCTCGATTGACTGTCGACTAGGTTCGCCAATCTTAGATTTCCCTAAGATATATGGAGATTTTACACCTGTGATAATAGTCATTACTCTTAATCTCCCATTCATCTTTTCATCTATTCTTGCGCCCCAGATAACATTAGCTTCTTTGTCTAATGCTTCTGTTACAATTTCACCTATTCGGCTAACCTCTTCTAAGGTCATATCTGTTCCACCTGTTACGTGGATTAAAGCACCTGTTGCGCCTTCATAACTGACATCAAGCAATGGATTTGTTAATGCACGCTTACAGGCTTCATCAACCCTCATTTCTGATGTTGATTCACCTATACCAATAACACTTACATCACCATTACTCATAATTGCACGAACATCTGCATAGTCTAAGTTAACTAGAGAGGGTATGGCAATTGTTTCAACTATTC
>CAYIHC010000168.1:0-1820 GCA_964363105.1 Candidatus Woesearchaeota archaeon
ACCATGCTAGTCCTGTTCCCTGCTAAACCACCAACACAATGTTTATCTAATATAATCTTCTTTCCAAGTTTTAATCTTCCCCCATGTTCAACAATAGCCTTAGTTAAACTAACAACCTCTTCCATTTCTAACCCATTATCGTAGCAACCAGAAACAAAATAAGTTAATTCTGTCTCGCTTAATCTGTTGTTTACAACATCTTTTATTATAGCATTAATCTCTTTATCATTTAATTTTTTATCATCTAATTTCTTTCTGATATAAACCAAACTTTCAGGTTTATTCGCAGGACTTATATCAATTATTTCATTGTTTTTTAATTTTAAATTTTCAAAAGCTTCAATTAAAACACCAATCTCACCATCTTTAACAGAAACACCGTGATTTCCTTTAGATATATCTACAATAGCTTCAACGTTTTTTATATTTACTCTGTCTAATGCTCTTACATCTAATCTTTTTGCATCATTCTCATTTAATACAACAACAAAAGGTCCGCCAGTATTAAAACTAATCTTCTTCACCTTTAATTTCATAAACTCCACCTCTTTCACTATAGATTTTAAAAAATACTCCTAAAATAGCTAATACTAAGGGCCCCATTAATAATCCTGCAAATCCAAATATCTGAAACCCTCCTAAAACACCTATTAATATTATGGCTGGATGTATCCCGCTTTTTTCACCTATTAACTTAGGTCTCAAGAAAACCTCTATATAAGATATTAAAATTAATCCAACTAAAAAAATTCCAAGTGCATTTCCCCATTCACCCATTGCAAATTTTACTATTACCATTGGGATCCAAACTACAGCAGGTCCTATCCCGGGTAAAGCTGCAATAATTGCTATTAGAAATCCAAACAAAACAGGCGCATTAACACCAAATATGTAAAAACTAACAGCACTTATTATTCCTTCAAGCAAACTTCCAAATAAAACCCCATAAACAACAGCATGAGAAACCTGATTAAACTCTTTAATGAAATTTTGTCTTTGTAATTTTGTTAATGGTAAATAAGGAACTATGAAATAAAAAACCTCTTTTCCATGCATAAAGAAATAAAAAAGAGAAAACAAAAACACAAAAAAAGCAATTATCATTCTGGGCAGTTCAATCAAGAAACTCTTGGCTTTTTCTAATAAATATAAAGAAGACATGTCTATGACTTCGTCTATATAAGTGTATAATGGTTTTGACGGCAATAGTTTTATAACATTTTCAACACCCTTAAGAAAATCCTCAGCATTAAATGTTTTTAATATATTCTCAGTCTCTTTTGAAACTAAATTGATAGTTGTTAGTAATGGTAAAACAATTACTGAAATAACAAGAATTATCATAATAACAGCGCTTATGCTTTTTCTTAATCTTTTGTTAAACCATTCATATATTGGATATAATAAATAAGCAACAACAATGCTCATGAATATAGATACTAAGTAAGGTCTTATAACAAGAAAACCAAGATAAATAATTGCTAAAAATGCAATCATTAAAAAATACTTATTATAAATTTTCTTGTAATTAATCATATCTTGTTAGTAATTAAATTGTATTATAAGCTTTTCTAAGGGCATATTTTTGAAACAACTACTCTTTAAACTTTTAATTCTGTTTTAGTTGTCTTGATAACGTTCCGTGCAGGGTAAACCTGATTTATACACCCCATACTCTAAGAATTTTGCATTTTAGGTTTCCACTGTATGTTATTTCTGGAAACGTGCGCCAGATATATAAAGAAGAACAATATTCATCAAATCATAGGGTCATAAAAATTAAGGGGAATTTAAAAATGAATGAAAATAAAATTGTAGTT
>CAYIHC010000169.1:0-1810 GCA_964363105.1 Candidatus Woesearchaeota archaeon
TTTAAGTTTCTTAATTTTTCTACTTCATCTGTTATTCCATCTTTATCTGAATCCAACATATGCTCTACATCCCATCCAGAACTTTTGTCGTTTGTTAACGGATTGTTAATCAGATATTGCTTCTTTTTTGGAAAGGTAATTTCCATTGCTCTCAAATCATTGCCTTCAAACCAGAATGTTGAAGGGCCTATTTCATCTAAGTCTATTGGAAATGGATCTTTTATGTGGATAGAGCCAGCGTGTGATAGAGATAAGACTCTATTTTTTAAATTGGCGTCCTTTAACTGCTCTGCATCCAACTGATTTAAGGAATAAAAATCAGCGTAATCAAAGGATGAATGTCCTGTTGTTTTATCTATTGAAATCCCTTTACCCCCACTTATTGTATCTGTTGAGGTTTTAACTGAATAAGCGCTCGGTGTAGATATTGAAGAAGCGGTTTCATGGATTGGTGATGGGGAAATTATACCTACTTTTCCTGCAGAAGTGTCTTTCCTAAAATCTTTGATGTCTTTTGTTTCGACAGGTATAGATGCTTCTGAAATTTTAACAAGTAATATTATTAAAATTAATAGTAATAATAACCTCTTTTTCATATTTTATTACTAACTAATAACATTTAAATATTTATCGTTCTTAAAAATTTTATGGAATTAAATAGAAGAGACTTTTTAAGATTAGGAATTGGTGGTTTAAGTAGTTTAGTTCTAGAACAAAATTTGTTTACTGAGGAAACTAAACCAGGAATAATAACACCTTCGTTAGAGGAGATTACTGGTTTTCTAAGTAAAAACCATAATACAATATTAGAACCTGAAATAGAGAATGGTAGAATTAAGAAATTTGAATATAAGAGACAAACCAGATCTGATGATGTTTACAGTTTTTTAAATAGAAATTTTAAAAATAAAATAGTGTTTGTTTACTTAGAAATGGATAATAAAACAGATAACAAAAATATATGGGGGAAAGAAGCAACTGGTGATGAAAGGTTAGCGTCTGGGTCAGCAACAGTTTTTCTTTATACCATGCTAAATTTACAAAAGAGCAAGACAGATGTTGGATTTTTGTTTTTAGAATTAACTGATTTCTATGGTGATGAAAATTGGAATAGATTAAAAGCATTGTTTGATAACAGATTAAAGACATTTCCATCTTATGTGGAATTTATTAGGGAAGAAGGTAATTATGAATTTGAAGATATAAAAGATTCGAGTATGCGTGAACCGGAGTTAATCTTGAAATATATAAAGATACTATCGAAACATTATGCTAAAGAATCTTTAAAATAAATCTTCTATAACAGAATGAAAGTTTATTATTTACAAATTCTGTTTTTTAATCTTGCATCTTGTAGTTGAACTGCATCTAAGTCTTTTAAGACTAAGACGTCCGCACTTTTGACTGATAATTCTTTTGTAGCTTGGTCATACTCTACATGTGCAGCATTGCTTGTAAGAAACTCATTATTCTGAAATGAAAGTGCATTATTCACGGTTGTTAATGAGCCTGTTTGTTGAATCTTGGAAGAAGAAACAATTTTTGTATCATCTTCTTTTCTTTCAAATTCTTCTAATAAAGCAAAAACATTAAAATTAGAAATAATTAATATTACTAAAATCAAATATATACCTCTTTTTTTGATCATTATTTTTACCTCTTTTCTTCTTTTAATTTTTTTCCAAAACCATAAGATATTTTAATCTTAGTGCCATCGTCATCAATAGTATGCATTCCATAAAGCCAATGCTCTAACCAAATAGTTTCATTATAAAAGGTTTTCCAAATATAACTATCATTTTTGATTGTA
>CAYIHC010000170.1:0-1786 GCA_964363105.1 Candidatus Woesearchaeota archaeon
TTGTATTTTAGTATCTGTTTCAGGATTTTTTATTTCCAGAGCAGCATCCAATAAAGCAATTTTAGGATTTTTAATTAATCTTGGCATTGCTGAATGAACTTTTTCTTTATCTAAAACAATTCCTTGAATTAATTCTGCGTCACTTATTCCGCCTCCAACTTTTTTTTGTAATTTTATATCATTTAGGTCAACATCATTCCCTTCTGCTACCTGAGAAATTGCTTCTACAACCAAGGAGGCTAATTTTTCCTTACCTGATTCAGCACCTTTTCCAGTCATTGCTGTTTCTGCTATTTTTTGTAATAGTTGTTTATCATTTTTTGTAACTGGTTCTGCGATTTTATTTAAAATTTCCTGTGATTTTTCAGCTGCCATTCTATATCCTTTTGTTATTACAGTAGGATGTATTTCTTTGTCTAATAAAGCTTCAGCGTTTTTCAATAATTCTCCTGCAATTATAACAGCTGTAGTTGTTCCATCACCCACTTCATTTTCCTGTGTTTTTGCTATTTCAACTATCATCTTAGCTGTTGGATGTTCAACCTGGATTTCTTCTAAAATAGTAACTCCATCATTTGTAACAGTAATATCTCCTAAAGAATCAACTATCATTTTGTCCATTCCTTTTGGACCTAAGGTAGTTCTAACTGTTTCAGCAACAATTCTTGCTGCTAATATATTGTTTCTTTGTGCATCTTTTCCTAATTTTCTTGATGTGCCTTCAGGCAATATGAATATTTGTTGTCCTTCTTTCATTTTAGTCCCCCATAAGAACCTTTGCGGGTTCTCATACATTCCAGCAATGATAAGAACCTAGATTCTTATCATCTCTTAAGTTTAATTCGTTTTATAGTTGTTTTAAGATTAGATAGGTTATATATAAGATTTTTGAAAGATTAGATTTAAGATAGAAATATTTATATATAAGAAAATTCTTACTTTTAAGAATATGGAAATAAAAACAATAAAATTAAGTGCTAAAGGACAATTATGTATACCTCAAGAAATGAGAGAAGAAGTAGGGTTTAAGGAGGGTGAGAAGTTGATATTGATTGCTAAAGACAAGGAGATAATAATCAAAAAAAGTAAAAATCTTCTTGAGGATTTAGACATGGAAGGTTTTGAAACAATGCTAATGTCTGAGGAAGTTTTAAAGGAAGAATGGGATAATGAATATGATGAAAGATGGAATAAATATTGAACAGAGAAGTGTTATCTTGATTCCTTTCCCTTATACTGATTTAAGCGGTTCTAAGAAAAGACCAGTCATAGTTGTTTCAAATAATGAGTTTAACATGAATAGTAAGGATGTAATCTGTTGTTTAATTACATCAAATCCAGGAAGCTATCCTCATTGCGTTCCTATAACTAATAAAGATATGGAAAACGGTTTACTTGAGTTTGATAGTCAGATCAAACCTTATAGGCTATTTACTGTAAGTAAAAGACTGATCTATAAAATATTGGGTAGATTAAATATTAAAAAAGCAAAAGAGGTTAAAGAAGAGTTAATTGCATTAACCTTAATTGAATGATGATTGATAAAAAATTACTTTTAGAAATTGGCGAAAAATAGTTTAGTAAATTGCAGAAGAATAAAATAATGATTTTCGGTGCTTTAAAGGAGTTGGATATTGACTGGGATAAAAAAGAAAAAACAATGAAGGAGTTCAGAGAAGAAGTTGATAGAAGAATAAATAAGACAATTAAAAAAATGAATCAAAATTTAAAAAATTAATTAGATGTTGTTGTGATTTATGGTCGATATAGTTTATAAGCTAATTTT
>CAYIHC010000171.1:0-1785 GCA_964363105.1 Candidatus Woesearchaeota archaeon
ACAGTCAACCCATAGTGTCTTATTTATTCCATCCTCATAAATAGAGCATCTACAATTTGAACATTCCCCCAGACATATGATTCTGCTTCCACCAATTTTAAATTCACCCAATCTTAAACCAGAACAGTTGCATATCTTACTTCCTTCAAGAGTGCTTGTCATTCCCCCACAACCAAATTGGGGGTATAATTTAGCAACAATCTTTCCTTGAAATAACAATAAAAAAGCAATAAGCACTACTAAAATTATCAGGATTGTAATCAATATTTTTTTCATCGCATAAACTTACATTCTGGGATTTTTATTGGTTTCTAAACCCACAGAATAGTCACTACACAAAGAAGAATTAAATTTAAATACTTAGGTTACATAAAAAATTTATGGAATATTTTGACTTAATTAAGAGAGCTCGGTTATACACCCTAACGATAGGAATATCTTTCCTTTACGGGTATGCAGAGCTACGTTTTGCACAATTAGATAGTTTATTTGAAGAACTTCATTCAAGTAGAACAGAGTTTAACGTAAAAAATGCATTAGATTGTAGAGAATTTAGTGAACACATAGCTATCGATCAAAAAGAATGGGAAGAAAAAAATGCAAAATTACTTGAAGCAGTTAAGGTCAGGTTAGAAAAAGAGCGTGCAGATCTTGAAGTAGAATTAAGAGAACTACAAAAAGCAAGATTAGAAGAACTAAATGTAGAAAAGGGAAAATTTAAGCAATGGAAAATCGATCTTGAAAGATCTCTACAATAGATAAGTAGCTAAAAAAAGCCCGCAGAAAGCTTTAAAAATCATACTATTCAGTTTTAATTCTATGAAATTCAATATCTTAGAAGACAATAAAACAAGGATAAAATTTGAACTAAAAGGTGAAACTCATACTATGTGCAATATCTTAAGAAAGGAATTATGGAATGATAAAGACCTAATTGCAGCAGCTTATCATTTAGAGCATCCAATGATAGGCCATCCAACCTTCATAATTGAACATAAAAAAGATGCAAGAAAAGCATTGCAATCCGCAATTTCAAGATTAGTAAAACAAACAGAGGAATTAAAAGAGAAGTTTAAGAAAATACTATAATCTCTTTAAGAAAAAATGTCATTCTTAAAAAAATTGTGGCATTTTATTTGGCATGAAGACTCAATAGCATCATGGATTGTTAATATAATCCTTGCAATAATAATTGTTAAATTTATTTTTTATCCGGTTTTAGGTTTTTTCTTAGGCACAAGCTTTCCAATAGTGGCTGTTGTTTCAGAAAGCATGGAACATAACTTAAATTTTGAAAATTGGTGGTCATCAAATAATCAGTTTTATGAATCATTAAACATCACAAAAGAAGAATTTTTAACATATCGCTTCAAAAACGGCTTTAACAAGGGAGATATAATCATTTTAACAGGAGCAAAAGATATAAAAAGAGGTGATGTGCTGGTTTATCTCTCAAGTCAACATAGCAATCCAATCATTCACAGGGCTGTTATAATTAATGATAAAATATCAACAAAAGGAGACAATGTGGCAGGAATCCAAGAATTTGAAAAAAATATTTCAAGAAATAGTATTGTTGGCAGAGGTTTAGTAAAAATTCCACTATTAGGTTACATAAAATTAATATTCACATCTATTATCGGAGGTTTAAAAAATGTTATTCTGTCCTAAATGTTCATCTATTTTGGTTCCAAAACCAAGTGCAAAAGGTTTTTTATCATGTTCTAATTGCACTTATAAATCTAAATCTTCAGAAGATCTTGTTATTAAGGAAACATTAAAAGT
>CAYIHC010000172.1:0-1769 GCA_964363105.1 Candidatus Woesearchaeota archaeon
ACTAGTTCTCCTTTATGAATGAGTTTTGCAGCAAGTTTTAGTTTTTTAAGGTCGGGATTTTGAGGGTCGAGTTTTAGGATTAGGGTTTCCATAAATCTATATTAGCGTTGGATGTCAGTTGATTGAACAATAGCTTGTTTTTGCTGTAGCAAAAACAAGAACATTAGTGAAATTTAGACGTCTCCAGTTAGTCTAAATTTCCAATTTCGTATGATTAGTGTGAAAATCCCCGGCGAATATAGACAAATTGCCTAGGTTTGACCAGTCAATTTCTTCAATTAATAATCAAATTTGTCAACCTAGAAGTCTTTCCATTTTTCTTTTGAATTGAACAGCAGTTATTACAGGTCTCCAAATAAAATTTAATTTCTTCGTTCTTGCTTTTATTATCGAAAAAACAGAATAATCTCCCTTAAACTTTTCTCTGGGCTGTTTGTATTTCTTTTCAGTAATCAAGAAATTAACAAACATCCATAAATCCTGTGCAATCAAAGAAACTTGCATTAACAGATATCTTACAGATGCTATTATTGAAGAGGTAAAAGCTGAAAAGATATTGTCAACACGATAATTTGTTTCTATCCCAAATCTGTATCCGTAGCAATCTGCCAGCAAATAACAATCTCTTAAACTTGTATTCCAAATATTTGTGATAAAATAGAATACATGTTTATCTTCATAAATTGCAAATAATCTTACTTTTTCTCGATACTCTTTAGGCTTATCCTCGCTAAAAACATACTCTAACTCAACGATAAAATAGTCGTTAACTTTTATTTTACACTGTGCTTTAATCGACATTTCAAACTCCTTCAATTTTCTATTTTTTGTTATTGGCATAATAAATTTATGATTAAGAGTTTTTATTATGCGACAATATTTTTTGTTTCCAAAACCTCTGTCTAAAAAAATAAGTTTTATTGATATTAACTTTTTAACTTCACATAAAAGTTCTTTAACTTTTCTTTCAACAGAAGTTAAAGCATTAATTGGAATACATAACAGATTAAATCTAACACCTTCCTCGACAATTGACGCAGTTAAATACTGAATTGCAAAATTTGTTCCGCCTTTTCTTTTTGTTCCTTTAACCATGAACAAATTTTTATTCCCATAAAACGGCTTCGCGGTAATGTCTATTGCAATGCAATAACCTTTATTCTTTAGCCCATTTTGTTTAAGAAGTTTAAACAAAATCTTTCTGAATATTCTGCTCATTTCTAAGCCATCGTTTTCATTGAGCTGTTTAAGAATTCTACAAGTATACGATTCAGAATAAAGTTTCTTTTTTGTTCTATGCTCTCGGATAACCGAATTTATTGAGCCAAGCTCAATAAAATTGGCCATAATCACTGGAAAAAATAATTTGTATAATTTCCTTCTTGGATTATTGAAATATAAATAGATTAAATCCAAGAACAAATGGCAAATTGCATCTATTAAATCCTTTTGTTTCAAATTCTTCTTGAAAATCTTTCTATATTTTTTGCAAAGATTTTTTTCATCTTGCTTGGATATATTCCTTATTTTAAGCTTGAACTCCATTTTAACCTCTTTTCTTTTATTTATTGTGCCTAACTAGTATTAATTAATTTGTATACTGCACAATACATATAATTATAACCTGTATTGTGCCTATTGTTTATATGAACATGGCATATATAAGAACTAAAAAGGTCAAGGGGAATACATACTATTACATAGTCGAAGGTAAGCTAGTAAGGGGCAAAGTTAAGCAAAAAGTCCTAAAATACCTTGGAAATATAGGT
>CAYIHC010000173.1:0-1757 GCA_964363105.1 Candidatus Woesearchaeota archaeon
AAACATTAAAGTTACGGCTTATTCTTTTTACCTGTCTATTGTCAGGATATATTCTGTATTTGTAGGTTAAAATCATTCCTATAATACGCTTTACAAATACTTAAACTTTGTTTTACACTGTATAGTAACCTCTTAGTTTTTACAATTTTTTTGTAAAAATTACAATTTCTTTAGCAGTATTTACAAAAAAGTTAAAATATTTACAGAAAAATTTTACTGTTAAAATTAAGCAAAATTCATCTATTTGCTAAAGCAAACAGTTTTCTTTTGCTAATCATAAAAACAGATTAAATTAAGACCTTATTAAATCAGAAACATCCATAAGCTCGCCGTTAAATTTTACCTTTGTCTTGTCTTGCACAAATAATATCTTTCTTTTTGCCAAGATTTTATCAAAATTCGCTTGTATTTTGTTTAGGTCAGATAAGGATATTTCTCCCCATTTAACTTCAATAGCGACTTCTGGTTTATCCATTCTTAGGAGTAAGCCATCAATTTCAATGTCTTTTGTTTCAAATATGCTTTCTCTTAAGCCATATTTTTCAGCAAGAATCTCCCTCACATTATCTTCAACCAGTCTCGGCATCAGCTCTTCAATAATCCGTTGCAACTCTTTAAAATCAACTTTTCTTTCAGCAAAATTATATTTTTCATCCAAATAATAAAAAACTTTCGCAAGCGGTGAAACATGCTTATAAAAAAATCTTTTTTTATTAAACACCTCAATCCTTTTTAATACACCAAAGGAAAGTAAATTGCTTAGGTATTGCTGAATACTGCTTGGATCATCTTTATTCATTAGTCTTTTAGAGAAAATATAACTCGCTATTTCACCAGATGTCGCTTTATTCACTGCAACAGCTCGTAAAATTCCTTCATAAATGGCAGAAATATCTCTTTCTTCCTCAACAAATATTTCCCCTATTAAAGCAGGTATTGTTATTATTGAGCTATGAATTATTGCTGATAAGATATCTCTCGCACTTTTATTAGTGTCAAAGTAATCAATTGCTATGGGCTCTCTTAGTAGTATACCAACCTCAAGCATTTCTTTTTTTGAAAGCCTTGTATTCTTCAATGCCTGTAAAGTATCGTTTAAGGCTATTAATCCCACAGGAACTTCTGCAAATAATCCTAACAATGGCGATCTCTCCGAAATAAGCTTCTTTGATAAGAATAAAGTAGAGCTTATCAGTATAAGCTTGCCATTTTTTTCCATTGCATGGAGTGTATCAAAAAAGTCTTTTCCAAGCCTGTGAAACTCGTCTACAACAACAGTTTTATTCTGCTCAAGAGCACGCCTCAAAATCTCAATAAATGTCCCATAATCTATTTGCCTATCTTCCAATAACAAATTTTTATCACTTTTTACAAAGAAGTATTCATCATAAGGAATAAAGTTTCTAATAATAAAGGTTTTGCCAGTCTTTCTTCTACCGTAAACCAGTAGCCATTTCTTAAGGTCTTTGATCTGCAACTCTACATCCTTTCTTTCAATAATCATAAAAAGGATAATACGTGTGATACTTATAAAGCTTCTGGTTTGACTTATCAATAACTTTAAAGTAGTAACAAAACAGAAAGTTTTATAAACCTTTAAAATAACAAATTCTTCATGATAACAAGATACGAACTTAAAACTGACAGTCCAGAAACTAACGCAAAATTAGAAGCTCTTTTAACAAGTTCAGGAGCTACAATCTTATCTTCAACCGTATTATCTAAGACAAGACCAAGATTTACACGATTAGATACAG
>CAYIHC010000174.1:0-1710 GCA_964363105.1 Candidatus Woesearchaeota archaeon
GGCTTTAGGTCAATAGCTCAATTATAGTTAGTTTTTTAAATCATTTTTATAGAGTATTTTGATGATGCAAATAAAGAAAGGGGATTTTGTGGAATTGGATTATGTTGGAAAATTAAGCAATGGGCAGGTATTTGATTTAACTAATAAGGAAGATGCAAAAAAGTTTAATTTATTTGATGAAAAAGCAGAATATAAACCAAGAATAATATGTGTTGGAGAGAATGAAATTTTAAAGCCAATAGATGATTTTTTAGTTGGGAAAGAATTTGGAAAAGGTTATACTTTAGAAATTAAGAAAGAAGATACAAAATGGAAGAGAGATCCTAGTTTAGTAAAAGTGATGAATTCTAATTCCTTAAGAAACCAAAATATAAAACCCTATCCAGGAATGAGTTTGGTAATTGATGATATAATAGCAAGAGTTGTAAGTGTATCTGGTGGAAGGATAATATTGGATTTTAATCATCCATTAGCAGATAGAGATGTGGTTTATGAGTTAAAACCTATAAAGATTGTTAGTGATTCTAAGGAGAAAATAAAAGCAATAATGTTCAGTCATTTTTCTTATCATAGCGATATTGAATTTGATAAAGGGAAGGTTAGCTTATCTAATATTCCTAAAGAATTCCAGGAAAAGATAACAGAGAGGTTAAAGGAATTAATTAAAGATGTTAAGTCTGTGGATTTTAAAGAGAAAAAATTAAAATAGAACACTGTATTTTAAGTATATAAAACCTTAAAAACACTTATATCTTGTAGTTGTTTATGAAACGTGAGGTAAGTTTTACTGTTGAGGATCTAGTAAGAGATTTTCCATTTTTAGAAAAATAAGGTTGGACAACGGCTGCACTTGGTTTGGAGCTTTTATATGAACAATTTAGACCAAAGGATTCAAAACTAGTAACTGACTGTGTTCCTTTGTCCGAGCTCTATCCGGAAAGAGGACATCCTTTGCAGAGAGTTTATGTTTTAAAGGGCAAGATTGTTTATAGTAGTCTTGAACGAGATTCTAATTCAAAACCAGAAGTTAGAATGAAATCAGAAAAAGGGAATGCAGGTGAATTGATGGCAATATTTGCTGTTTATGTTAACGTCCATACATGGGGGCAATTAAAAAAGTTGATTAATAAACATTCTTCGTTTCAAGTTGGTTGACTTATTATATTTTTAGGTATAATTCGTAACACAACTATTATAGGATAATTAAGCTTAAATACCACTGTGTTCTTATTGTGGAATAGATACTATTGAAAAAAAGAGGATAAAATGGATCAATTTTCAGGACAACAACAAAAAGTTGAGAACAAGAATGCTTATTTGAAACAAAGCACTAATTATTCTAATCCTTTAGATGCTGAACTAGAGCAATTACTAGCAAAGCAAAGAGCAAAGATAAAGGTTATTGGTTGTGGTGGTGGGGGGAATAATACCATAAACAGAATGAGTGATGTAGGGATTACTGGTGTGGAAACTATAGCGATAAATACTGATGCACAGGATTTGTTGTATACAAATGCAAATACGAAGATATTAATTGGAAAGGAATTAACACAAGGTTTAGGTGCTGGAGGAGTTCCGCAGGTGGGTTATGATGCAGCAAAAGAATCTGAACATGAGATAAAATCCAAATTACAAGGGGCTGATATGATATTTGTTACTTGTGGTTTGGGTGGTGGAACTGGAACTGGTAGTGTAAGCGTTGTAGCTGAG
>CAYIHC010000175.1:0-1693 GCA_964363105.1 Candidatus Woesearchaeota archaeon
AAATTACAATTATTTACGTTGAATTAAAGCAAAATTCATCTACAAGCTAAAGCTTGCGGTTTTCTTTTGCCCACCATAAATCTTTAAATAGATAGGAATTTAAAACTTCCTCATGAATAAATTAATAGTTATTTTAGATGGTGCATCAGACAAAGGTAATAATACGCCTTTAAGATTGGCTAAAATAAAAAATATAAATTTCTTGGCTAAAAAAAGTAAAGGTGGTATAATGGATGTTATAAACAAGAACATTGCACCTGAATCAGATGAAGCTATGATCTCGTTATTAGGTTTCGATGCAGAAAGCTTATACACTGGCAGAGGAATCTTAGAAGCCTTAGGTTCAAACATTAAAATAGAAAATAAAGTCTACTTAAGAACGAATTTTGCATCATTAAATAAAGATGGTTCAATAAAAAATATAGAAGAATTACCAACAAAAGAAGAAATAGCTACAATGACAAAGGAATTAAAAAAATTCAACGTTGACTTTATTCACACTATCGGTTACAGGGGAGTTTTAATCCTTAATACAAAATCGCCAAGAGTAACCCCGACGCATCCAGGCTATAAATTAATAAAAAATTTTCTAACATCAGCACAGCAAATTAATAATGAAAAATTATATCCATTAGTTTGTAAACCATTAAATAAAGATGCAGTTGAAACTTCAGTATTAATAAACAAAATAACTTTAATTTCAAAATTTGTATTAAAAGATAAAGTTTTGCTAACAAGAGGTGCTTCTAATAAATTACCAAACTTAAAACCACTAAAAAATTTTGTTTTAATCGCCGATATGCCGGTGGAATTGGCAATTGGAAAATTATGCAAAATGAAAGTAATAAAAAAGCCCAAAGATCTTAAAAAATTAGCAAATTTAGTGTTAAGATTAATAAAAAACCATAATGTTTACTTAGAAATTAAGGGTCCTGATTCATTTGGACATCAAAATAACAAAAAAGGCAAAATCAGAGCACTTGAAAAAATAGACAAAGAGTTCATTTCAAAGATTAAATCTCTTAAAAACACAATTATCTGTATTACTGCAGATCATTCAACACCTTGCAGTCTAAAATCACATTCAAATGATCCTGTTCCTGTTTTAATCTACAATCCAAAAATAGTCTCTAAAGAAACCTGTAATGCCTTTAATGAAATTAACTGTAAAAACGGTTCTTTGGGTAGATTTAATGGAAAATATTTACTAACTCATTTAGCTTAGACAATATAAATCTTAATAAACTAAGTTCCATCTAAAAGAAAGATGGAAGAAACAATTACATTTGAATACCTGTATGACGTTCTAAGAAAAGAGAAATATTCAAAAGAAATTCAAAGATTAGATGAAAATTTCATGGCAAATCTAAAGAAATATATCTATGAAAAAACCCAGCTTTTAAGATCTAATGCTGAAAAAGACTCTATATTTACAGCCTCTGAAACACTTAAAACAAGAAAACATATTGAAAATGTTCAGAAGCTCGTAAAAGAGCTATTTGAAAGAAGAGAAAGTAAAATCCTATACTTAGCTTTTGTTGCCTCAAAAAATTCAGGAAAACACCAGTTAGCAAATAACTTACAAAAAGAAGAAGAAATAATGTTTAATGAAATAATAATAAAATTAAACGAGTTTAGAGCACTAACAACAAAACAGCTTCTCTCTGAAAATCCAATTGAATTACAAAAACCA
>CAYIHC010000176.1:0-1687 GCA_964363105.1 Candidatus Woesearchaeota archaeon
AATTAATTAAATATGTCTACAATATGGATCCAAAGCCTAAAAAAATAATTGTTAATCATGGTGAAGCGAGCAAATGTTTGGATTTGGCTTCTTCCTTACATAAATTACACAGGGTTGAAACTGTTGCGCCTAAGGTTTTAGATGCTATTAGGTTGAGATAGAAATTAATATAAAGCTGGGAATTATTTAATATATTTTATGGGAAGAAAATTAGATAATTGGTCCTTTGGATTGAGTTTGGTTGGATTTATAGGTGGGTTTTTATTCAACTTATTTCGCATACGTTTTTTAGATGGTTTATGGATTTTGTTAGAAGGTAGGAGCGGGCTGTTACATGGTGGGACACTTTCACATTCTCTTAGCTACATATATAACAAGTTTACTATTAGCCCGCAGTATATTTTTTCTTTTCTAATTCTTATTATAACCTTAATGGGTCTTATCTTAGGCATTATGGCATTAATTAAAAACCCAGAGAAAAGGTGGAAACCGATTTTAGCCATAACATTGTCAATCCTTATGATTTCTCTTTTTATGCAGTCGGAATTCCAGGTTTCTATGACGTAAACTATTTTTTAATGAAGAAGACATTAAAATTATTTCAAATCTTTTTTATCCTAATTCTTCCTTTTTCTATTACTACAATGTTTCCCTTCATATCTTCTTCTTTTATTTTTTCAAAAAACCCCTTTAACGTATTGTTGACGGTTTCAAGTATTTGTGGATGGATACGCAGTATTATAATCCCGATTAGATCTTTTCGGTTCATGAAATTAAAGGCAAATTCCTGATCAAATGTGATGATTAATAAATTGTTTTTTTTGCATATTCATATATTTTTTCATCTGGTTCTCCTTTCAAACCAATATCTCTTATATCCTCTAGACTAATATTTAAACTGCGCAAAAATTTAGTGGTTTCGCTAGAGATGTTCTGGTCTATAAGAAACTTTATATTCATTCTAGTATTATTTCTTCTTGGACAGTATTCATCGCATATTTTATTGCTGCTAAGACATCCTCTTTTTTTAATTCTTTATAATAATCTAAGACTTGTTCAATATTATAACCTCCAGCTATTAAGCTTAGAATATTAACTACCATAATCCTAGTGCCTTTTACTATTGGCTTTCCGTGGCATATTTTTGGATCAACAATTATCCTTCCATTTCCCATATCACAGTATAAACTAAATTGATTTATAAATTTCTCGTTTTGTAGTTGTAGAAATCAATATAAACTAAAAATAATTTAATTCTTTTTTATGGGAAGAAAATTAGATAATTGGTCTTTTGGATTGTCTTTGGTTGGTTCTATTGGTGTGGCTAGCATAATCCCTTTAACAGAATTTATTTATAACTCGGATTTTATTTATGGTTGGTTTAAATCACTTAAAATGATATCTCTTTACAGGGGTATAGAGGGTATCGTCTTACTCGCACCTTGGTTCCTTGTGATAATTGGTTTTGTTATAGGTATTACTGCATTAATTAAAGGCTCCGAGAAAAAATGGAAGCCAATTTTGGCGATTATTCTTTCGGTTATAGGTTTTCTATTAAATACATTCCTAATACTCATGTCTGGTGGTGGTGTTGGTTCATAATTTTATAGATATTTTTCAATAAAAACTACGAAATATAGATTGGTTTAGATATTTTATATATTAGAGGTATTTATAAAATAATAAA
>CAYIHC010000177.1:0-1659 GCA_964363105.1 Candidatus Woesearchaeota archaeon
AAATTGATTATGCTTTAGGTGGAATCTCAAATAAGTTATTCGTATCTAAATACAAATTTTATCTTCCAAATAAGAAAGAACTTGAACAGAAATTAAAAAGTTTATTAAAATTTCCAAAAACCTTTTCCCTGTAACTTTAATAATTCTTTATATAATTTTTCTTCTTTACTTGATAATTTTTTAGGCGTTTCAACAGTTAAAACAACATACAAATCACCGCTTTCACTTCCATTATATCCAGGCCCACCTTCACTTCTAACTCTTAAAGTTGCACCAGATTCAACACCTTCAGGAATTTTAATCTTAATCTTTTTCTCAACTTCCATTTGTGCACTTCCATTACATTTTTTACAAGCCCTTTCAATAACCAAACCTTCACCACCACAACTTCTACAATTAGTTACAGAAGTAAAATATCCAAAGGGTGTTCTTCTGTTAACTCTTTTCTGTCCGCTTCCATCACAATCAGAACATTTAATTAATTCTTTAGTTTCAGAACCAGTTCCATTGCAATGATCACAACTCTCCACTTTATTAACTTCAAGTATCTTTTCAACACCCAAAGCAGCCTCAGGAAAAGAAATATTTAAATCATATCTTAGATCTTGCCCTCTTGTTTTTCTTCTTCTCCTTGTCTGACCTCCAAATCCAGAACCAAAAAATATATTAAATATATCATTAAAATCAGAAAAACCTGCACTTCTAAATACAGATTCAAAATCAGCTCCCCTAAATATATCCTCTTGTGAATATCTTTGATCAAAACCTGCATGTCCAAACTGATCATAAGTTTGTCTTTTTTGTTCATCACTTAAAACAGCATAAGCCTCAGAAATTTCCTTAAACTTTTCCTCAGCCTCTTTATTTTTATTCAAATCAGGATGATATTTCTTTGCTAAAGTCTTATAGGCCTTTTTAATCTCCTCTTTAGATGTATTTTTGTTTATTCCTAAAATCTCATAATAATCTTTCTTTGTTGTCATCTTTTTTCATTAAAGCCTTAATTTTTAAAACTATTTATTACGAAGCACCGTGTGGTAAACCAACCCTCTCCGAAAGAGCATTTAACTTGTTTGGGATTACCCATCTTAAAAACTCTTTTCTTGAATTAAAAACCATATGATTCTTATAGTTTCCCGAATTTAATATATCTCTTAAATCACCAGACTCAAATCTATTCCCTTTTCCAGTAGGATTTTCAAGTGAAATACTCCCTAAACCAATTTGAGATGCTCTTCCACCAATTCCAAGTAATCTTGACATATGCATATCAGATGTTGCCACAAACGGTTTTTTATAAATCTCTACAAAAACATTAGCAAAAATATTTGAGCGTTTCTGATAAAGATCTCTTACAATATTTAAAGGCCATGTTCCAAGAAGTCTATTAGACATAACCATATCTTCATATTTACTAGGCAGTAAATCAATGCATTGTGCATTCCACTCAACAGCATCAAAACTATCAAGATGTTCAGTTAAATTTCTTTTTCCCATTCCACCCCAAACTTCAGCATAAGGATGATCAGCTATTACAATTGCATCTTGATCTTTTGCTTGTTTTATAGCTTCTTTCATTGAAATAGGTTTGTCATCTACTACAACAGGCATCTGCAATGGTAAATTAAAAAATGAAACATGGCCTTCTTTAGTTGGAAC
>CAYIHC010000178.1:0-1649 GCA_964363105.1 Candidatus Woesearchaeota archaeon
TTAACTGTACTGTGAACAGGTTTTTTTAAAAATTCTTTTGTTTTTTATTCTAAATGAGTTATTTTTAAATTTCTTGATTTTGAAACAGCGTCTATTGTTAAGATTCCATAGCCCCCGCCATTAGTAATAATCTGAACTTTGTTTCCTTTAGGTTTTAATATTCTTTCAAAGATATAAGCATAATCTAACATGTCTTCTAAAGTTTCAGCTTGGATAATGTTCAATTGCTTGAAAATACCTGAGTAAACTCTAGAATCCCCAGCTAATGAGCCTGTATGAGACAATGCTGCTTTCGATCCTCGTTCTGAAGTTCCACCTTTTATTACTATAACTGGTTTCTTTTTTGTTACTTCTTTTAATACATTAACAAATTTTTTTCCATATTTTATTCCTTCTAAATACAAGCAAATAACTTTTGTGTCTTTATCGTTTGCTAAATATTCTAAAATATCTGTTTCATTTATTGTGGTTGCATTACCATAGCTTATGAACTTTGCAAATTTATGTCCTTCGAAAGCTGCTAGATCTAAGATCGCTGAGCCAACTGCACCTGATTGTGAAACAAAACTTATTCCACCTGCTTCAGGTCTCTTTAGTTTGTTTCTTGGTAAGAATATGGTATCTAATTTTGAATGAGAATCTAAGATACCCAAACAATTTACACCTATACAACGAATCTTATTCTTGGTTATATAGTCTTTTAAGTTATTTTCTAAGGATTTATTTCCTATTTCTGAGAATCCGGAAGTTAAGACTAAGATATCTTTAATTCCCTTTTTGTTACATTCTTTAACAGCTTCTAAAACAAATTGTGATGGAATTGCAATAACAGCTAAATCAATTTTATTTTTTATTTTTAATACTGAAGAATAGCACTTTAGGTTAAGAATCTTATTTGCTTTTGGATTTATTGGATAAATTTTACCATTAAATTTTGAATGCAATAAATTTTCAACTATAACATTCCCGACTTTTCCTTTTTTTCTTGAAGCACCGATTATAGCAACGCTATTTGGTTTGAAAAAATTATCTAGGTTTAACATTTAAGGCCTCTTTTGAAATATCTCTAAGTTTTGGATATATCATATTCAAAAATTTGATCACTTTATTTCCATATTCTGCATCAAACTGCTTCCCGTAACATAAAATGCCGTTCCTGAAAAATCTGATTTGATTAGTGAAGCGAACTTCTTTTTCTTCGAATCCGAGTAATTTCATATAAGCAACTTCTGCTTCGTGAGCGCCAGATCCTGAGGAGTTATACCCTTCCAAAAGCATTTTTGCCCTTATAAGTGGCATGATGATGTTATAGCAATCTTCAACATAATCATTTGCATTTTCATCTTTAATACCAATCTTTTCCAATTGTTCTTTTAAAGAAATAAATTTTCTTTCTGATTCAGATATTAAACTCTTAGCCCTCAATTTATCTGCAATAACTTTTTTGACTATTCCTTCGCTTATAAATTCTTCAAAAGACCGAATATATTTCATAGTTCAACGCTCCCTTGCAATATGATACCATTTAATATATTATCCCTCAGATTGTTATGTATTTCTTTCCACGAGTTATAAAAATTTATATTTATTTCTCTGTTTAAATATTTTTCATATTCTTTTAATTTTAGCAGTTTATCTTTCCTACCTAT
>CAYIHC010000179.1:0-1640 GCA_964363105.1 Candidatus Woesearchaeota archaeon
TGTGTCTGAAACTGATGATTTTACGACTTCTGTTTTTTGTTGATTGTTTTTAGGGATTGCTTTTAAGAAATATAATAAAGAGAAGACTATAATTATGATTAAAGCAAGTATTAGAAATATGCTTAACTGCCCTTTTTTTTCCATGGTTTATTAATAGATTGGGATTATTTAAATATATTTATGGTTAATCTAAAAATTGTGAAACTATCTTTGATGATTAAAACGAAGTTTATTCTTGGGTTAATATAGGAAAAGAACTATTTGGACCCATATTGACGACTACTTCTCCTTTAAATAACAATTAGTAAAACCAAAACATTTAAATATTAACCAAAGTAAACGCATATTAACTATGGTAAACATAAACAAACAAAGGTTAACATTGCTTCAGAACGAAATTTTAAGAGTTTTGTTTAAGAAAACGGGCACAACCTTAAATCAAAGACAGCTTGCAAACTGTCTTAATGTAACCCCTCCTGCAATAATCAAAGCCCTCCCCTTATTAGAAAAGCTAAATTATATACACACGAGAAAAGACGAAGAGACTAAGAGGTATTCTATTGAACTAAACAAAGAAAACCATAGAATAATCCAGCTTAAAAGAATTGATAACTTAAAGCAAATTTATGAATCAGGTCTTGCTGATTTATTGGAAAAAGAATATGCAGGAGCAACAATACTCTTATTTGGGAGCTATTCAAGGGGGGAGGATCTATTTAATTCTGACATTGACCTTGCAGTCCTTGAGAGGAAAGAAAAGAATATTGACTTGACAAGATTTGAGAAAGAGTTTGAGAGAAAAATACACACTCTTTTTTTTGAGTCTTGGAAAAAAATTAATGAACAGTTAAAAAATAATATTCTAAATGGGATTGTAATTGCAGGAAGTGTAGAGTTATGATAAAGGATTTTGAAGAATACATAAAGGAGGGGATTGTAAAGAAAACTAATCCGGATAAGGAAAGGGCAAAGAGCCTTATCAATGACTCGGAAAGAAAAATGAATGTTTTAGATAGGCAGATAAGCAAATTAGGGATAGATGAAGAACTTGCAAATGAGTATATTCTCCTATGTTACGATAGTTTAATGTTGATTATAAGAGCAGAAATGCTTTTGCATGGATTTAATGCTTCTGGCATTGGCGCTCATGAATCAGAAGTTTCTTATATGAAAATTCTTGGTTTCGGTGATGGAGAGATTAAATTTACAGACCAAATGAGATATTTTAGGAATGGAATGCTTTACTATGGGACAACTCTTGACAAAGAATATGCAGAAAAAGTAATTGAATTTACAAAAAAAGTGTATTCAAAATTAAAAAAGATTATAGGGGAGAAAAATGCCTAAATTAGGACCTGAACAGGAAAGTGTGCAGAATCCTATATTTTGATTATGTGTTTTCAGGGATTGATTTTAGGAAATATAATAATGAGATAATCACGATTAAGATAACTATTAGAAATATGCTTAACTGCCCTCTTTTTTTTCATGTTTTAATAGTATTTTTGAAATATTTAAATATATTTGAGTTGTGTAATTGAGTCTATCTCATCTCTTTTTGGGTTAAAAACTCTTGGATAATTAATAAAAAGAGACTATTTTTTTGCGTCGCCTTCGGCGATTACTTGGGCTAACAGGAG
>CAYIHC010000180.1:0-1590 GCA_964363105.1 Candidatus Woesearchaeota archaeon
ATAATTATATGTTGGTAATCCAAAAGAATCCCAACCCAATGGAAATAAAACATCTCTTATAGCTTTAATTTGTGTTTCCTGCAAACCAATGCCCCCTAATAAAATAGCATCAACAGGATTCTTTTTAACAATATCATAAACAATCTGCGCCTCTTTCTTGACATCTGCAACATCACAGCTTGTATAAATATGTGGAATCCCTAAAATATTAGCTAGTTCTTTTGTTAGTTCAACAGTAGCATAATGAAATAGATAACAGTCTCTTCTCGTGGGTTTTACACTTAATAAATAAGCTATCTCCCAACCCTTACCTCTAGCGGTTTCTATTGCTAAACAACTGTCTTTTCCTCCACTAAATAATATTCCGACTTTCATTATGTAAAGGAGTTTAAGGAGATTTATAAATCTTTTGAAAGAGTTTTTTAAAACAGTAATGAATAAAAAGAACATTAACTAGCAAATTCTATGAAAAGATTAATTACTGTAATCCTCTTAATTCTGATTATAAGCATTTATGTCTATGCCGAAGAGAAAGAAAAAGAGCTTGGAAGCATCTCTATACAAAACAATAAAATAATCAACAGCATTCCAGAGAATCTAAATATAAATCTCCATTTTGAAGATGACTTGTTTAAAGGTAAAAAAGGCTACATAGGGAGATCCACAGGAAACCAAGTTGCAGAAAGACCAAAGATTGTTGACTCTATTAGATTAATAGAAAAAGAAGGAATTAAATTTCTTGAGATAAATTCGCAAAATAACGGATACAACATTCCACCAATACCTGTTGTCGATGGTTTGAACATTAAAGTATCTCGCCAGAATTTAGATGGAGTTAGAGTAAAAGTTGACATGCCCTTAGCAAAGAAAAAGAATGTTCTTGGGAAGGATAAGTCAGGAATCATGCTGGTAATCCCAGAAGAAAAATTAACCATTATGCTTGACCAATTCAAAAACAGTAGAACCGATATTTATAATGGCTTCAATAAATATCAGGAAACCTACAAAAAACTATATGGAAAAGAAAAACGCTACAAAGAAGGAGACGCTTTAAGAAAAGTAAGATCCTTTGATATTATCCATCTTCCAAATAATAAAGAGATGTTATTCATTAGAATGAGCAGATGGCTTACAGGAAAAAATTTCAACTTAGATTCTGTTGAAGAAGAGAAAAAAGAAGAACCAAAAGAACAACCTAAAAAGCAAGAAAGTCCTAAACCGACAAAACCAACAAGAGAAACACCCTCTACAACAAGAGTGGAAAATCCACTTACGAGAATTGTCAGAAGACTATTTGTCAGAGAACCAATAAAAACGCCAATTGAAAAAGCACCTGCACAAAAAATTCAACCATCAATATTAGAATCCCCCCAAGGAAAAAGCGAACCTGTTCAACAGGAAAGTAGTATCGAACCAGAAGTTGATCCACAGAAGTTATACGATGTCATTGTAGATATTGCAGCAAGCTCGAATATTAAGGAAAAGATTGATATTATAACAGACGAATCAGGCTTAACATTTTCAATTACACCAGAACAGAATACAAGGTTATCAACAACAGACCTGGCTCAGATAGGTTTAATTCAAAAA
>CAYIHC010000181.1:0-1579 GCA_964363105.1 Candidatus Woesearchaeota archaeon
AATAAACCAACAAGTTTGATTATTTTAATACTATTATACTTAATTGCATAATCAATTAATCTCGCCTTGTTATATTTTACTTGTTTAATCCTGTCCATAACTTCACTCAATCCCCCTAGATATTCAGGATATTCAAGAACATCAATTATTGTCCTCTCCCTATCAGAATAAGGATATTTATATCCCTTAAAAATCCCAAATAACTTGTCTTTTTTTATTTTAAAGAATTTATATCTATAATGAAGAATATTTTTATCAGCAGAATACTTTGTATTAAATACAAATAACTTATTCGGAACTTGTTCTGTAAATCCATGTAAGTTAAAGGCATTATATAAACCGATATAATATTCATCAGATTCTAAAAAAAGCTCATTAAGTTCAAAACGATCTATCATAGCAGCTTTATTAACAGAACTAACTGGTACCACAAGATAATGCCCTCTCTTAAAAAAAACAAGTCTTTTTTTCTGTAGCATTGATTTAATGAGATATTTAGGATTTTTTGATATTTTCAATTTGGAGATCAACCCAATCAAATCTGCTCTTTTGATTACCTTAATCTTCTTATATTCTAAGATGCTTTGTAATCTCCCTTGATTAGGAGTTAAGCTCAAGTCCTTTGTTTTTTCCATTTTCAATAAGTTCTTATTTACTACCTTATTAAAAACAAGAAAAAAAGACTATTTAAAGCTTGCTACAGACCTTATTATGAATTTCTTGAATCATCTTGTAAGTTGCAAGATCCTCTTTCAACATCAGATCTCTGATAAACTGAGAAAGAGTCACATATCCAAGAAATTCTTTTCTAAGCTGAATCCTTTCAAATTGTCTTTGTGTTACCCTAATCTGAATTATTCTTGTTTTAGGCATAACAAAAACATCGAATGGGTGTTTTTATTTTTATCATCGATAAAGCATTTTTTGGGTTTAGGGGCGCTTAATTAATGCAAAAGTTGAAAAAGCACAATAAACTATACTAAATATGTCATTTCCAAAATTCAAAAACAAGCATCTAGAAGAAGCACTTTTTACAGCTCATGACTATTGCTCTTATAAAAAGTGGAGCAAAAACGCTTTTCCTAGAAAAATGATTTTTTGTTATCAGAGATCTGTTTTGTCTTATGTTAAAAGAAAGTATCAAGGAAAATATGAAAAAATAAAATTATATGATAATCAAGAAATCTTAAGAATTGGAGATATTGGATTTATAAGAATAAATGGGATTGGAGCACCTCATGCAGTTACATTTATGGAAGAGATGATTGCTTGTGGAACAAGAGAGTTTATCAATATGGGGACTGCGGGAGGATTATCTGAAACAGGAGTATTTCTTTGTAATAAAGCAGTCAGAGATGAAGGAACAAGTCATCACTATTTACCCGATAGTATTTATGTAGAATCAGATGAAAGCTTGACTAAAAGACTCGCCAGAAGTTTAGGTCATATCGGAATTGAATATCAAATAAGCCCAACCTGGACAATTGACGCCCCCTATAGAGAAACAAAAAGAGAGATAGCTCACTATAGAAAATCTGGAGTAAAAACAGTAGAGATGGAAGCTGCAGCATTATTTTCA
>CAYIHC010000182.1:0-1506 GCA_964363105.1 Candidatus Woesearchaeota archaeon
AACTAAGGATTAACAAGATATTTATCCAAAGCCTCATACAACATATGGATCAATGCTAAATGTTCTTCTTGTATATGTGCTACTTTATTACTCGGCACAAAATAAACCGTATCACAAACATCCTTCATTTTTCCACCGTTCCCGCCAGTTAAACCAATAACTGTAGCTTCTAACTCTTTAGCCCTCTTCAATCCATTAAGCACATTCTTAGACTGCCCACTAGTGCTCAAACCTATAACTACATCACCTTTTTTAACAAAGCCATCAACTTGTCTTCTAAAGACTTCATCGAATCCATAATCATTTCCTATACAACTCATCACAGCACTATCTGCACATAAAGCGATAACAGGAATAGCTGGTCTATCCAGAGCATATCTTCCAACTCCTTCGTCACTAAAATGCATTGATTCAGCAGCACTTCCCCCATTTCCAAAAACATAAACAAAATGCTTCCCCGCAATAGCTTTTATAATAACATTAAAAATATCAACAAAGGCTCTTCTAAGTTCTTCAGATAATAAACTCCTCTTTTTTACTTCAAGTCCTTCTCGGATCATTTCATCAAATATAACCTCTAAGCTTTGCATAAAAACAATTTTAATGAGTTTTAAATATTAACATTATGCACTATAAATCTAAATCATAGATTACAACCCTAATAGAATATTAAAACCCAACAAAAATAGAAGTATAATAATAGCTTAAAATTAATAACAAAATATTAACTAAATAAATAGTGTTGCAAATAACACAAAAACTTTTAACCTTAAAATATAAAGTATAAGCTAAATATACTGAACTCAAAACAGCTAAAATTGATAAATAAAATACATATTTTAAATTATAAAAACTTAAAATTAAAATAACTAAATAAAATACCATTCCATAGATAGAATTAGAAATTCCAAAAGTCTTTCCATAAATACTTGTAAACGCCTTAGTGCAGGAAATCTTGTCATTAATATCACATATAGCCTTTTTTTTAGTTTTGCAAAATTGCCTTTCAACATAATAAGAATATAAAGACAATAAAAATCCAATAACACTTAACACAATAATTCCAACAGATAAAATTATACTTTTAGATATTAAAGATATATAAACCATATTAAAACATTAATTTAATTATTTAAAAAACTTCCCTTTAATAATTGAAAAAAAGAATATCTTGCATTTGGACATCTTAAAATAAAACTCTAGATCATTTCTCTTGTTCTCAGCAGTATAAAATATTTGATCTAACCCAGTCCACCCAGTAAACCAGCCTCCAGCTTCAAATAAAACCTGAAAAAAATGACTGAATAAATTATTGGATCCATTATAAGACAGATAAGTAGCTACCATTATCATTAAAACCCCGGCAAAAGTCATACAAATACCCTTCTTTTTTATTCTTCCAACCTCTGTTTCCAGTTGTAGATAATGCTTCTTAAAATGTTCATTTAATCTGTTCCTTATATTAATCTCCTCTTTTTTGTTTCTTCCTTTTTTAGGAATAAAAAG